>JBFIYQ010000134.1:0-7542 GCA_041605275.1 Gammaproteobacteria bacterium | reverse complement strand
GCATTCGACATTGAGACCATACCGGACGTTCGCAGCGGCAGGCGACTTTTTGCCCTCGATGGTTTGAGCGACGGACACGTCGCCGAGGTCATGTTTCAAAAGCAGCGCCAGGCCACAGGTTCCGAATTTCTGCGTCATCATCTTCATCGCATCGTCACGATTTCTGTCGCCCTACGTACCGGGGACCGTTTCAAGACCTGGTCGCTCGGCACGGAAGAGTCCACCGAGCGCGAGCTTATCGAACGATTCTTCGACGGCATCGAGCGCTACTCTCCAACGCTCGTATCCTGGAACGGCGGTGGATTTGATCTTCCGGTGATCCATTACCGCTCTTTGCTGCACGCGATACCGGCGCCGCGATACTGGGAGACCGGTGACGACGACACGAACTTCCGTTGGAACAACTATCTCAATCGCTTTCACAGCAGGCACACGGATCTCATGGACGTGCTCTCCGGCTACCAGCCGAGGGCGGCGGCATCCCTTAACGATATCGCGACCCTGGTGGGCCTCCCCGGCAAGCTCGGCATGGACGGGTCCAAGGTGTGGCCCAGCTATCTGGCGGGGGGGCTGGAAGCGATCCGCAACTATTGCGAGACTGACGTGCTCAACACCTATCTTATTTATCTGCGTTTTGAGCTAATGCGCGGCAGTCTCAGCGAAGACGCCTACAACATTGAGTGCGAGCTGGTGAGGGGCTCCTTGACCAGGGAAGACAAGCCGCACTTCAAAGCCTTCTTGAAAGCCTGGTCGGGAACAGGTTGAGCGCAATGTCTACAGCGTTGCGCGGTGAGGCGGCGCCGGAGCGGATTGAAACGCGCATCGTGGCGCACGACGACGAGGGTCGTGGCCTGGCGACGATGAACGGCATACCGCTTCGGGTTGAGGGGGCGCTCGAAGGCGAACGGGTAACCATCGAGATTCTTCGCAGGCGCCGGCGCTACATCGACGCCAGGCTGGTGGACGTGCTCGAGCCTTCAGCCCGACGCGTCCGGCCGAGCTGCGAATATTTTCATCAATGCGGCGGCTGCCGCCTGCAGCACCTGAGGCTCGATGAGCAGCGGGCGGCAAAGCAGCGCCTGCTAGAACGGGCCCTGTCGGCTTGCGGCGTGCCGGCGCCGCGGATGTGGTACCCGCCGATCGCCGGATCGGCGCTCGGCTACCGGCGCAAGGCGCGGTTGGGCGTCAAGTTCGTCCCCGGCAAGGGCGGCGCGTTGGTGGGCTTTCGAGAGAAGCGGGGTAGCTTTATCGCCGACGTTCAGCGGTGCGAGGTGCTGGTTCCGTCCGTGGGCGAGCGCATCCTTGCGCTGCGCGAGCTGATCAGCGGCTTGAGCGTGCGGAACCGGATCCCGCAGATCGAGGTCGCCGCCGGGGACGACGATACCGCGCTGGTGCTCAGACATCTGGACCCATTGACCGCGGCAGATTGCGATGCCCTGCGCGGCTTTGCCCGCCGTCACCGGGTGCGGGTGTACCTCCAGCCGGGAGGAATGGAGTCCATTTCGCCGCTGTGGCCAGAGGACCCGCCGCCGCTTCGATACCGGATCCCCGAGTTTGATCTCGAATTCGAGTTCGAGCCGGCGCAGTTCGTCCAGGTGAATGCCGAGGTCAACCGGGCCCTGGTGTCTCGGGCGGTCGACTGGCTCGCTCCCGGACCCGGCGAACGGTTACTCGATCTTTATTGTGGAATTGGCAACTTCTCCCTCGCCTTCGCCCGGCGCGGGGCGATGGTCCACGGCGTGGAGGCGAGCGAAGCCATGGTCACCGCTGCCCGGGGCAACGCCAATTCCAACGAAATCGCAAACGCCCGCTTTGAGGCTGCCAACCTGGACGACCCGGCCGAGGTGGAGCGGGTGCTGGCGGGCGAGTTCAGCAGCGTGTTTCTTGACCCGCCGCGGTCCGGGGCGGCCCGCGTGGCTGAGCAGCTCGAGCCTCCCTGTCCGGCACGTATCGTCTACGTGTCCTGCAATCCCGAGAGCTTCGCCCGGGACGCGGCGGTCATCACCGGACGGCACGGGTATCGGCTGGAGTTGGCGGGGATCGTGGACATGTTTCCCCACACCCGGCATGTGGAAATGATCGGGCAGTTTGTGAGCGCCCGGCAATGACGCAAACGCTGATCCCCGGGGCGGTGGACCAATTGCCGCGAATCCGGGCGCTGGCCGGCGTGCTCTCGAACCAGATTGCGGCCGGAGAAGTGATCGAGCGCCCGGCCTCCGTGGTCAAAGAGCTGATCGAGAACAGTCTTGACGCCTCGGCCCGCCGCATCCAAATCGAGGTGGAAGCAGGCGGCGTCGCTCTGATGCGGGTGCGCGACGACGGCTGCGGTATTCATCCGCACGACCTGAAGCTTGCCCTGAGCCGCCACGCCACCAGCAAGATCGCGAGCCTTGGCGACCTGGAGCGGATCAAAAGCTTCGGCTTTCGCGGAGAGGCCCTTCCCAGTATTGCGTCGGTGTCCAGATTGACGCTTTCATCACGCACGGCGGATTGCGACAGCGGTTTTGAAGTGGTGGCCGAGGGGCCGGTGGCCGAGACCATTCGGCCGGTCGGCCTTCCCCCTGGCACCCTCGTCAGCGTGCGCGATCTTTTTTTCAATACTCCCGCCCGGCGCAAGTTTCTGCGCACTGAGCGCACCGAGTTCCGCCATCTAGAAGAGGTGGTCAAGCGCGCGGCGCTCTCCCGCTTCGAAGTGGGTTTGAGCTTTCATCACAACGGCAAGGAAGTATTCAAGCTGGCGCCGGCGGCGGCATCGGAGGCCCGCCGCACTCGCGTCTCCCGCCTGCTCGGCGGCGCGTTTGCCGAGCAGGCGCTGGAAGTGGATATCGAGGGCCCGGACATGTCGCTAAAAGGTTGGCTCGGTATTCCCGACGCCGCCCGGGCGCAAACGGATCTTCAGTATTTTTTCATCAACGGCCGAGCGGTTCGGGACAGCACCGCCCGCCACGCCGTGCGTCAGGCTTTCGGGGAGCGCCTGGCTCCGGGGCGACATCCGGCCTACGTGCTCTATCTCGACCTGGACCCGTACCTGGTGGACGTGAACGTGCACCCGGCCAAGCACGAGGTGCGCTTTCGCGAAAGCCGTCTGGTGCACGATTTTCTCTGGCGCGGTCTGTCCCGGGCGCTGGATCAGGCGCTGGCGCCTACGTTGCGCGGCAGCGCCGCGTCGTCACCGCCGGCTATTGAATTCGTCGCCGCCGGCACGGCACAGGTTCCTCGCTCAGGTGGCGGCCGCGAAATCCAAGACTGGGGGGCCGTATACCGCACCGGAAGCGAATCCAAAACCCGGGAACCGTCGCCCCCGGCGTCGTCCTTCGGCTTCGCTGCAGCGCCACCGCCGGCAGTCATCGCGGGGCGCTACGCCGTCAGCTTTTCAGGTAACGGTGTCTTGTTAATCGATATGGCGCGAACGCGGCGGGCCATAATCCTGCATCAGCTCCGGGCCGAGCACGCCCAGGGTAGCGCAGTTTCCCGGCCGCTGCTGCTTCCATTGAGCTACGGGATTGGGGAGGCACTGGCCGATCGCTTGGAATCGAGCATCGACGCTTTGTCCGCCGCGGGTTTCGACCTGCGCCGAAGCGCGCCGGGGTCGATTACCCTGCGCGCGGTTCCGCCCTGCCTCGCCCATGTGCCGGCGCCGGCGCTGCTGGATGCGCTGCTGCGCTGGGCCGAGGGGTCTCCGCACCCGGAGGCGGAAGCGCTGACCGATGCCCTGGCCACTATTGGCGCCGCGCACCTGGAAGATCTGGTGAAGGACGGGCAGGCTTTAGCGGCGCTTGTGCGATTTCTCCATGCGCACCCCGATGTGGATCAGCAAGATCTGACAATCCGCCTGGACGCGGCCGCCATCGCTGATTTATTCGAGCGCTGACGCCGCGCGTCGCAGCCGGTGCTTTTTACGATTCATCGTGGTGAGTAAGGAAAATTCTGGCGCGCCGCTGCTTTTTCTCATGGGTCCCACGGCGGCGGGTAAAACCGACGTCGCCATCGAGCTTGTGGCTCGCCTTCCGCTTGAAATCATCAGCGTAGACTCCGCCATGGTGTACCGTGGCATGGACATCGGCACGGGAAAGCCGTCTCCTGAAGTGCTTGCCCGCGCGCCGCACCGGCTCATCGACATTCGCGAGCCCGAACAAACCTACTCCGCGGCGCAGTTCGTCAAGGACGCGAGCGTCGCCATCGAGGAGATACAGGCAAAGCGGCGGGTGCCTTTGCTGGTGGGAGGGACGGGGCTTTACTTTCGCGCCTTGAGTCGGGGACTGTCTCGGCTTCCGGCTGCCGATCCCCGGATACGCGCGGCGCTGGCGACGGAGACAGAGCGCTTGGGACTTAAAGCGCTTTACGCGCGGCTCGAGCGAATCGATCCCGAGTCCGCCGAGCGCATACATCCCAACGATCCGCAGCGCATCCAGCGGGCGCTTGAGGTGTATGAACTCACCGGAAGACCTATGAGCGCCTTGCTCGGCAGCGCGCGCGGCGCCGCCGACCGGTTCAAGCTGCGAGCGGTGAGTCTCGAGCCCGGCGAGCGCGACTGGCTGCACGCGCGCATCGCGCGACGTTTCGAGCGCATGCTGGAAAAAGGGCTGGTGGAAGAGGTGGCGGCTTTGAAACGCGCCGGGCGCCTGGCCGAGGGCATGCCCGCGCTGCGGGCGGTGGGCTACCGGCAGGTGTGGCGCTACCTCCAGGGGGACGGCGATCTCGAAACGCTGAAGGCTCGAGCCACCGCCGCCACCCGCCAGCTCGCCCGAAGGCAGCTCACCTGGCTCAGAAAAGAAACCGAGGTGACCCGCTTCGAATGCACTGAGCCCTCGGCGGCGGATCAGATCGCAACGTATTTCGCCCGCGGTGTGGGCCAGGCCTGATGGATTTGGTCTCGAGGAGTTGTTCCTACCCCTCTAAGTGGCTTAGGGTTTGGTTTATACTGCATTGAAGTCCGCCCGGCAGGCGCCGGAGGAACCTCGGCTTTCCAGCGCTGTCCTTCAGCTTAAGTTGTTGAAGCCCCTGGGTCCGGGAGACCCCCAAGGCCGCCGCACCGAGTGCCCGAAAGCATGGAGACTCGGGAAAAACAAGAACTTAGAAAGGAGAATAACGATGAGCAAGGGGCAATCTTTACAGGATCCGTTCCTAAATACCCTGCGCAAGGAACGGATCCCGGTATCCATATTTCTAGTCAACGGCATCAAGCTTCAGGGCCAAATCGAATCCTTTGACCAGTTTGTCGTACTGCTTCGCAACTCCGTCAGCCAGATGGTGTACAAGCACGCCATCTCCACGGTGGTTCCCTCCAGGAACGTCAAGCTGCCGCGACCAGATGAAGGCGGACAGGATTCTGAGGGACGCTGATCTGCTGACGCCGGCCCCGGAGGTTGAGCTTGCTTGATCGGCCGCAAAGCGGCGAGCGAGCCGTACTGGTCCACATCCAATTTCCCGGTTCCGATACCGCCGAGGACATCGCCGAGCTCACCGAGCTGGCGGTTTCCGCCGGGGCGACGCCCGTCGACGTTCTGACCACGTCCCGGCGCGCCCCGGACGCGCGCTATTACATCGGCAGCGGCAAGGCCAACATGCTCTGCCAGGCCATTGCCGCAAGCGAGGCGGAGCTGGTGATCTTCAATCACCCGCTGGCGCCGGCCCAGGAGCGAAACCTGGAGCGACTGACGCAAAGGCGGGTGCTGGATCGCATCAGTCTGATCCTGGACATTTTCGCCCAGCGGGCGAGCACCTTCGAAGGCAAGCTGCAGGTGGAGCTGGCTCAGCTCAAGCATCTGTCGACCCGACTGATACGCGGCTGGAGCCACCTGGAGCGGCAGAAAGGCGGCATCGGACTGCGCGGTCCGGGCGAGAAGCAGCTGGAAACCGACCGCCGGCTGATCAACGTCCGTATTCGCCAGATCGAGCGCAGGCTGGAGAAAGTGCGCACCCGCCGGGAGCTCAGCCGCCGGGCGCGCAAGCGCGCCGGCGCGCCGGTGGTGTCGCTGGTGGGGTACACCAATGCGGGCAAGTCCTCGTTGTTTAATGCCCTCACCGGCGCCGGCACCCAAACCCGGGACCGCCTGTTCGAAACCCTGGACCCCACCCTGAGAAAGCTCGAGTTGCCCTCCGCTGGCGAGATAGTCCTGGCGGACACGGTGGGTTTCATCAAGCACTTGCCTCACGATCTGGTGGCCGCCTTTCGCGCGACCCTGGAAGAAACCCACAACGCGGAGCTGCTGCTGCACGTCATTGACGCCGGCTCCGGCGATCGTGAAAGCAAGCGCGACCAGGTGAACGAGGTACTGGCGGAAATCGGCGCGGAGCGGGTGCCGCAAATCGAGGTGTTCAATAAGATTGATCTTTTGGTGAACGGGAGCCCGGGAGAGGGCAATCGCCATCACGGGGCTAACGGACTCAACGGCGGCGCAGGGCGGCCACCCCGGGTGCAGGTTTCGGCCCGCACCGGCGCGGGGCTCGAGACGCTGAAGCAGGCCGTTGATCAGCATTTCGCCGACGGCCTGCTTCGCCGCCGGGTCAGGCTGCCGGCTGACGCGCCCAGGCTTCGCGCGCTTCTGTTCGAAACCGGAAAGGTGCTGAACGAGCGCGTCGGCGAGAACGGAGAGGCGATTATGGAAATCCTCATCCGTCCCGCGTCTTTGAAAAGGCTCTGTCGAAGCGAGGCGCTCGAGGAATATCTCGTGGATGACCCGGGTTGACGGCGGTCACCGCCGTGTTGCGGCGCAATCCGAGGGCACATAAGATCCCTCGTCTGTTCTTGTGCCAGACGCCCAGCAGCTCAAATATCACCCATTCTTGATCCAAAGCCGGCGGCGATCTCGCCTCCGGCCCAAGGCTTAACGCCAGGAGTTCAGTAGATGGCTTGGAATCAGCCGGGAGGAAACGGCAAAGATCCCTGGGGCAACCGAGGCAGTCAGGGCCCGCCCGACCTGGACGAAGTTCTAAAAAAGCTTCAGTCCAAGCTGGGACGCATGTTCGGCGGCCGCCGCGGCGGCATGCCGGGGGGCGGCGGGTTTAGCTTCGGCGCCGGGGGCGCCATCGGCTTCGGCGCCATTCTGATTGCCGCGCTGGCGCTGTGGGCGCTCTCAGGCATCTTCATCATCGACCCGCCGGAGCAGGGCGTGGTGCTGCGCTTCGGTAAGCACGTGCGCACCGTCGGTCCCGGTCCGCACTGGCGGCCCCGGTTCATCGAAGACGTCATCGAAGTCAACGTTGAACGAATCCGTAATCAGGATATCGGTTTCAGGCGACAGGCGGCGAGCGTTTCCTCTGTGCCGCATGAAGCGCTGATGCTTACCGAGGACGAGAACATCGTCGACCTGCAGTTCAACGTCCAGTACCGGGTCAAAGACGCGTCGAATTTCGTCCTCGCGGTGGTGGAGCCTGAAATTACGCTGAAGCAGGCAACCGAGAGCGCGGTGCGCGAGATCGTCGGACGCAACACCATGGACTTCGTGCTCACCGAAGGCCGGGCCCAGGTAGCGGCCGAGGCGGAGACGATGATTCAGGAGATCCTCGACCGCTATAAGACCGGACTCCAGCTCACCACGG
>JBFIYQ010000133.1:0-7620 GCA_041605275.1 Gammaproteobacteria bacterium | reverse complement strand
CTTCACCTTGGTAAAAGACCACGGACTGACCCGGCGCGACCGCCCACTGCGGACGATCGAAGCGCACCGTCACCCGACCTCCGGGCGCCGCCTCAACGCTGCAGGCCTGGTCCGGCTGCCGGTACCGGATTTTTGCCTGGCAACGAATTGGCAGCGAAGGGGTATCGCCGGAGATCCAGTGGGCCTCTTCCGCCTGCAGGCTTTCGGCGTAAAGCGACGGATGTTCGCGACCCTGCACCACTACCAGCGCGTTTCGCTCCGGATCCTTTGCCGCCACGTACCAGGCGCGCCCGTCGCCCTGTCGGTGGCCTCCGATGCCCAGCCCCTGGCGCTGACCGATGGTGTAAAACATCAGGCCGTCGTGGCGGCCGAGCTCGCGGCCTTCCCGGCTGAGCATCGGTCCCGGGTCTCGCGGTATGTAATGCTCGAGAAACGACTTGAAAGGCCGCTCGCCGATAAAACAGATACCCGTGCTGTCCTTGCGCGCGTGATTGTGAAGCTGGTATCGCCGGGCAAGTTCGCGCACCTCGCTCTTGGCCAGCGTTCCCACGGGAAACA
Source organism: Gammaproteobacteria bacterium (assembly GCA_041605275.1). Classification (GTDB taxonomy): domain Bacteria; phylum Pseudomonadota; class Gammaproteobacteria; order HK1; family HK1; genus CAMYJH01. Next base: position 7,062 of record JBFIYQ010000133.1, on the reverse strand, counting down.
GCGCGCGCTCGAGCTGGCTCTGGTCGAGCAGGCAGAGGAAGTAACTTTGATCCTTATGCTCGTCCCTTCCCTTTAGCAGGCGATAGCGTCCATTGCTGCGGTCGATTCGCGCGTAATGACCGGTGGCAATGACGTCGGCGCCCAGGTCCGTGGCAAAGTCCAGGAATGCCCGGAATTTAATCTCGCGGTTACAGAGCACGTCGGGATTGGGCGTAGCGCCACGGCGATAGACGTCCACGAATCGCGAAAACACGTTGTCCCAGTATTCTGAGGAAAGGTTGACCGTCTTAAGCTCCACCTCCAGCTGATCGCAAACCCGCTTCGCGTCCTCCAGATCTTCCGCGGCCGCGCAGTACTCCTGATTATCGTCCTCCTCCCAGTTCTTCATGAACACTGCACGAACGGACAGGCCCGCATCCTTGAGCAACATCAGAGACACGGCCGAATCCACACCGCCGGAGACGCCGACAATCACGCTGGAATCCGCGGCAATTTCCGGCCTGGGCAGAGCCGATTCGGCGGAGCTCAACTTTGCTTCCTCTAACATGCGTTTTGTTCCGGTAGTCCGGTCGCGGTTCGGGGCGGTCCACGCCGCATGACCGCCCCGAGGGGGAACTGTCTGGATGACGTGAACTCTGAACCGTATATGATAAGGATATGTGCTCGTCGCGGCGACGCAGCGGACCGCTGTGGCCCGGCGGGGCGAGTGACGATCGGCCCGCGAGCTCTGCAATTGATCGCTTCCATGCGCCACGCTAGAAAGAGAAAGCTATGGACCTGACTCAGACTATCGCGCTCACCATGGGAATCGCCTGGGCGAGCGGCATCAATCTCTATGCCGCCGTGCTGATGCTGGGCCTGATGGGCGCCACCGGACACATCGTCTTGCCACCCGATCTCGAGCCCCTCACTAATCCGTTGGTCATCGGCGCTGCCGGCTTCATGTACTGCGTGGAATTCTTCGCCGACAAGGTGCCCGGGGTCGACACCAGCTGGGACGCGCTGCATTCTTTCATTCGCATTCCCGCCGGCGCGGTGCTGGCCGCCGGAGCCGTGGGCCCCGTCAGTGTTGAAGCTCAGATTGCCGCGGCGCTCGTCGGCGGCTCGCTTGCGGCGGCGACCCACGCGACCAAAGCGGGTGGACGGCTTCTGATTAATACGTCCCCGGAGCCCGTATCCAATTGGACGGTGTCCATTTGCGAGGACATCGCGGTGATCGCGGGCCTTTGGACGGCGCTCAATTACCCCTGGGTCTTTCTCGGCCTGCTGGCGTTGTTCATTGCGGTGATGATCTGGCTGCTGCCGAAAATCTGGCGGGGCGTAGTGGCGGTTTTCCGCACCGTGGGCCGCTGGCTCGGATTCGCCGGAAAGCCGCCCGAGGAGACGGAGCGTCCCCTGGCGACAACCCCGCCCGGCGCCACCGACGCGCTGCCGCCGGGACGTGAACAAAAAAGCAAAGATTAGCCGTTACTACCGAGCGCCGAATACCTTCTTGAGGATATCCGTCGAGCGCGCCAGCGGGTTCTCTCGAATGCGTTTTTCCTCCTCGGCGATGAGCAGGAAAAGCCCGTCCAGAGTCCGCTCGGTGACGTAACCGTCGATGTCGACGTTGTCCGACCCGGCCAGCCTTGCGGCGAAGCCCGCCTTGTCCATGAGCGCCTTGTAGCTCTGGGTCACGCCGGTTTTCGAAGTGGCGTCGCTGACGATGGGTCGGATACGGGTCGTCAACCGTTCCTCCCCCACCCGGCGGAAATACTGGGTGGCCGCATTGTCCGGTCCATTCAGTATTTTCTTGGCGTCATCCACCGTCATCTCCCGTATGGCGTCGCCCAGAACGGCGCTGGCCTCGGGGACGGCGGCTTCCGCCGCCCGGTTCATGGTGACAATGAACTCGTCGGCGTAACGATCCTGCTTCAGGGTGCGCAGCGCAGACTCCACCTTTGCCAGATCGGGGGGCATGGGAATGCGCACCCGGGTGTCGCCTAGAAATCCATCGGTCTGGCCCAGCTCGTCCACCGCCCGTCGCGCACCCTGGTCCAGGGCCTCCTTAAGCCCGGAGACGATTTCCTGGTCGCCGAGGGCAGCCGATCCCGGCTCGCCGCCGCCGCCGATGACCGAGTCCAGCAGGTTTTTCCAGTCTGCGTGGGCGCTCACCGCGAGCCCCAGGCAGCAGGCTAAAGTGAAGACGCGTGCGCGTGTTTTGAACGTCATCTCCCGATCTCCTCGGAGTGGGCAAAGGTTCACCGGGAGCGTCGCAGGGCCGATCCCTGAGATCCCGGCGGTAACCAAGGCGAATGTTACCGCTTCTGGGAGAAAAGCTCGCCTCACGGAAAATTCCTTTTTCGCCTGCACTCCCGTCTCCAGCGACTAAGATCTTAAGGTCAATCCAGCGTGCCGGCGCTGCCCGGGGCCGCGGTTCACGAGCGGTCCAGGGCGGTCGATTCGGCCACCACCGCCACGGATACCCGGAAAAGGACCGGCGATTCGAAGAATGACCGATAAGTCAGCGTCGATAAGAGATGCCCGGCTGCTCATCGTTGATGACGACGAGGACATTCTTAACCTGCTGGTGAAGTGGTTTGAATCCGAGGGCGCGACGCCGGCCACCGCGCGAGATGGCCGCCAGGCCCTGGAGCATATCGACAAGGATCGTCCCGATCTGGTGATCACCGACCTGGTGATGAACGGCATGGACGGTTTGAAGCTCCTGAGCGAAATCCACCGCCGTGATCCCATCATGCCAGTGATTATGGTAAGCGGTCAGGCGGTCATCGCCGACGCGATGAAAGCGGCTCATCTGGGCGTCTCCGCGTTTCTGACCAAACCGCTTAAGCAAAAGGAGCTGGTCGATGCGTTGAAACAGGCGCTCGATAACTCCGGGGTGAGACGCGCCGCCCACAGGGACGGTTTCGCCAGCGGGATCGTTTATCAAAGCAAGCAGATGGCGGAACTGCTCGACCGCGCCAGGCTGGTTTCCTCGGTGGACAGCACCGTGCTGATTTCCGGCAACACCGGCACGGGGAAGGAGCTCCTCGCCAGGGCCATTCACGAAGGCAGCCCGCGCAGCGCCGAAGATTTCGTCAGCGTTAACTGCAGCGCCATCCCCGAGCAGCTGCTGGAGTCGGAGCTGTTCGGTCATGAGAAAGGCTCGTTCAGCGGCGCGGCCAATCGCCACGACGGTCTGTTTCGCGCCGCAAGCGGCGGCACCATGTTTCTCGACGAGATCGGGGACATGCCGCTGGCGCTGCAGTCCAAGCTGTTGCGTGTGCTGCAGGATTTCGAAGTTCGTCCGGTGGGTTCTACCAAGTGCTATCCCGTGGACGTTCGAGTCGTGTCGGCCACCCACCGCGATTTGACCCAGGCGGTCGAGGAGGGCGAGTTCAGGGAAGACCTGTACTACCGTCTGAGCGTCGTGCCTCTGCACATGCCCGCCCTGGACGAGCGACGAGAGGACATCAATCCAATTGCGGAGCATCTGCTCGAAACGCTCTGCAAGCGGCACAAGCTGGGACAAAAGAAATTTGCTCCGGAGGCAAAGAAGATCCTGTCGTCGGTCTCTTGGCCCGGGAACGTGCGTCAGCTGGGCAACGTGATCGAGCAGTGTGCGGTTCTTTCCGGCGGGGAAATCATTACCGCCGAAATGGTCAAGACGGCGCTCAGCCAAAGGCCTGGCGAAGTGCTGCCTCTGGACGAGGCCAAGAAAAACTTCGAGCGAGACTATTTGATCAGCGTTTTGCGCATCACCGGGGGACAGGTGTCCAATGCGGCCCGTCTCGCGGGGCGTAATCGTACCGACTTCTACAAGCTGCTCAGTAAGCACGAGCTCGATGCGGCGGAGTTTCGAGAGAATCAATAAAAGGATGGCATGAAGCTTCTGCCGCCTGGCCGAGCTTCACCTAGACTGTAAGCATGAATCCGAATCGGGGCGGATTGATCCACAGCCTGCTCGATTTTGCGCGGCGATTCGGCGGACTGGCGCTGGTTTTCGGGGTCGCTCTCGGTCTGTCGCTGCTGGTCGAGCGCACGTCGCTGTTCTTTTACCTGGACCGCTGGATCAACGACGCCGTTCACGCGGCAACGGCGCCGGAGACACGGTTCGACGACATGATCATTGTCGACGTCGATGAGTCCGCAATGACGTCGCTCGAGCCCACCCTCGGTTCCTGGCCCTACGACCGCGATGTATTTGCTCTGGTGGTGGAGCATCTAAACTCGCTCGGCGCCAAAAGCGTTGTTATTGACCTGGTGTTCTCCGATCGGCGCAAAGGCGACGACGTCCTAGCGGCGACGCTTTCCAGCAGCGCAAACGTGTGGCTGGCCGCCCAGGGGCAGGCCTTCGATCCACCGCAGGATTCCGTCTACAGGCAACAGCTCGACGCCCTGGCGTGGAAGCCCGCCGAGCTTCCGCGCTCCCGGGCGTGGCGGCGTTTCCGGCTGCCTCACGCCGAGCTGACCGGGCCCGGTCCGGCGAGGGCGGGCGTCGGAGTGGTCAGCGTTCCACCCGACGACGACGGCATGTTGCGGCGGGTGCCGCTGATGCACGAATCCGGTGGTTACTACCTTCCCGCGCTGCATCTGGCCGCAATGTTTTCACCCCGGGCACCTCCCAATTTCCGCGTCAGCGGCGATTCGGTTCAGATCGGGGATCGCAAGTGGCCGGTGGACGCCAACGGTAACGCCCTGCTCAGAGTGCCGGGAAGCCTGCATGGCTTTGCCGCGATTCCCTTCGATCGCGTGGTCAGGTCGGCCATGGGTGAAAGCAGCGCGACGCTGGAAAAAAGCCTGGTCGAGGGGCGCACGATCATCATCGGGAGCACCACCGCATCCTTCGGCGATTACGCCCGCCTGCCGGTGCACGGGAGGATGGCCGGACTCGACATTCTCGCGCTCGCCTATGCAAACCTGGCGCACGATCTCGTGCTCACTCCGCGCTCCGACGCGGTCAAGTTACTGCTGTGCGTCCTATCCGCCCTGCTTCCGCTGGTAATTGCAAGCCGACGCGGCATGCCCGAATGGATGGTTCTGGTGGTGTACGGGATCGGCGTCACCTCGGCGGCAATCGCTAATCTGCTGCTGGTTTCTCAGTACGCAATTCAAAGCACGCTGCTTCTCCCAGTTCTGTTGGGCGCGTTCACGCTTCTCGGACAGCTCACCGCACGGGTCAAAACCATGCGCGACGAGCGGCAGCGCTTTTACCTGGAAAAACTCGCCGCGGACGAAGCCAGTGAGCTCAAGAGCCAGTTCCTTTCGCACATGACCCACGAGCTCAGAACGCCGCTCACGGCGATCATTGGATATAACCGTCTGCTTGCAGAAAGCGATATGAGCGACGAGGAGCGAAGGAATCAAGTCAACATCGTCGACAAGAATTGCCAGCACCTGTTGTCGCTGATTAACAATCTGCTCGATCAGGCCAAGCTGGAAGCAGGACAAATGGCGCTTGACGTCGGCAGCGTTTCGATAGAGGAGATGATAGGAAACGTCGTTGACACGTTAAGGCCAATCGCCGATGAAAAGGGTTTGAGCGTCGAGTTCAGGATCGCGAAGCGTGTTCCATCCGGCGTACGGGTGGATGAGCTCAAGGTGCGTCAGATACTGGTGAACCTCGGCGGTAACGCCATCAAGTTCACGCAAAAAGGCGGAGTCGTGTTCGACGTCGACTGGAGCGACGGAAATCTGGAGGTTCGGGTAATCGATAGCGGTCCCGGAATGTCCCGCGAAGTAATCGACCGGATCTTTTCCGCCTTTCAACAGGCCGATGAGACCGTAGCGCGAACCCACGGTGGCACCGGGCTCGGGCTGACCATCAGCCGCAACCTGGCACGACTCATGGGTGGCGATATCGACGTGACCTCGGAGGTTGGAAAGGGCTCCACCTTCAGCCTGCAGATCCCGGCAGAGGGATTCGAGTATCCAACGCGCGTCGTCACCAGGAAGACCAGAGCAGAAGAAGACGCACGGAAGGTCGAGGGAACCGTCCTGGTGGCGGACGACACCCCCGATCTTCGCCAGCTGCTATCGCTTTATCTGCGGAAAATGGGTCTGAACGTGCTGCTGGCTGAAAACGGACAAGAGGCGGTGGAAATTGCCATTTCCAGTCAGCCCGATCTGGTATTCATGGACATGCAGATGCCGGTAATGGACGGCATCGAGGCGATCAGGGCGCTTCGTCAGAAAAATTATTCGGGCACGGTGCTGGCGCTGACGGCCCAGTCCGAGCGCGATCGCATCGAGGCCATGCTCGATGCTGGATGCGACGGCTACGTCGAGAAGCCGGTGCGCAAGGAGCGGCTCGAGGCCATCGTCAGGGGCCGGCTGGCCGGCACGGTGAGCGAGGCCGAATCCAGCATCAGCCGGCTGAGGCGCGGGGAGGCTTAAGAGGCAGAAGTCGAGAATCGAATATCGACTGTCGCATGTCGGTAGACGGCAGATGGGGTAAGAAAAGCCGTTTAATGCACGTCCCTGTCCGCCATCTACCATCTACTCTCTAACTAACCACCAAAGTTTATTCAGGATACATCGATGACATCGGAAAAAATAACCGTCAAGGTGGACAAGGATCTCGAAGATCTCATTCCGGGATTCATGGAGCGTCGACGTGGAGACGTCGAGTCCATAAAGGCTTCGTTATCGTCGGGTGATCTGGACAAAGTGCGAATCACGGGCCACAGCATGAAAGGTACCGGCGGCGGCTACGGGTTCGACCATCTCACACAGATCGGATCGGAGCTGGAAAAGGCAGCGTTCGCCGGAGATGCCGAGGAGATCTCTTCGCTCGTCGCCCGGCTGGAGCAGTATCTGGAAAACGTTGTGATCGAGTTTGAGTGAGGGAACGGCCCGCTTCCGTCGTGCTCAGCCCCTTTCCTCGGTTTTCGTTTCCGTTTGAATCGGCTCCACTTGGGGATCCGTCCAGGATCCGGTAATGGTGTATTGGGCCGAGAAGGCCTTTCCGAACAGCTCCCGATTGAACGCTTTTTCCGCAAGCCACAGGGGGGCCAGCGGCAGGCTCGACGTCAGTTTCGGCGTCACCGTCATGACCTGGTCGTAATCCTCGTTGACCAG
>JBFIYQ010000132.1:0-7637 GCA_041605275.1 Gammaproteobacteria bacterium | reverse complement strand
GATGGCGATGCCGTGGCCGCCGAGGAATTTGGTGGCGGAATGAAAAACCAGATCGGCGCCGTGATCGAAGGGACGGCAGAGATACGGCGTGGTGAAGGTGGAGTCGATCAGCAGCGGGATGCCGGCTTCGTGGGCCATGGCGGAGACCGCGGCGATATCCAGCACATCGAGGCCGGGATTGCCCAGGGTCTCGGCGAACAGTAGCTTGGTGTTGGGGCGGATGGCGGCGCGGAAAGCTTCTGGATCCCTTGGGTCGACGAAGGTGGTCTCGATGCCGAAGCGCGGCAGGGTGTAGCTCAGCAGGTTGTGGGAGCCACCGTAGAGCGCGCGGCTGGAGACGATGTGATCGCCGGCGCCGACGATGGTGGCGATGGCCAGATGCATGGCCGCCTGGCCGCTGGCGGTGCAGATGGCGCCGACGCCGCCTTCCAGCGCCGAGATCCGCTCTTCCAGCACGGCGTTGGTGGGGTTGGTGATGCGCGAATAGACGTGGCCGGGGCGCTCGGCGTTGAACAACGCCGCCGCATGATCGGTGTCGCGGAACACATAAGACGTGGTCTGATAAATGGGCGTTGCCCGGGCGCCGGTGGTGGCGTCGGGGCGCTGGCCGGCGTGAAGGCTGAGCGTGTCGAAACGGATGTAGTCGGGAGCGGACATGGGGAAGTCCTCGCAGTTAGCGCATGCAGGAACGAGTGACGAAAGTAACCGAGAAGGGCCGGAAGATTAACCGTTCCGGCGGAAGAATGCCTGCTAGATGCAGGACACGCGCATTACGGAATGGCCCGGGAAAGTTCGGCTGAACGCCTCTTGATTGATCAGACCCTGAAGCGCCGTGGCTTCGACAAAGGGCACCTGGCGGGTGCGGCTGCGTTGCCGCGTGTCGACCTCGTAGCCCATCTCTCTCAGCATGGTCATACGCCGCTGGGCGTTGGCCTTGGAGCTGTAGACGCCCAGGGAAATCCCGTTATTGAGATCTCCTTTGTAGATGAGCGCAATATCCTTGATCCCGGCCGCCTTCATCTGGTTGAAGAGCGCCTTCGCCGCATCGCGGGACTCCCGCGGCGGCGAGAACACCTGGTAGTTGAGATACTCTTTTTCTTCCCGCACCCCGGAGATCACGTTGACGCCGCGCTGGTCGAACCAGGACGCCACGGCAACCGCGTCGCCCTCGTCGCTCAAGCTCGAGACGTCGAAGCACTCCAGGTCCCCGCCAGCGCTGGCGCTGGGCGGCGGAACGGGGACGGGGACGGGATCGGGTTCGGGCATGGGCATGGGCTCGGGAGCAGGCATCTGCGCCGGGGGCGCCTGGGCGGATGCCGTGATGGGCTTGGGCTCGGGTCTAACTTCGCCCTTGGAAATGCGCTCGAACAGGTTGACCACCGTGTTCGCCTTGTCCAGGGCGCGGGTGTTGCTGCCATCGATCTCGTAGGCCCGCATGTACTCCAGGTGGGCCAGGCGGGCGTAGATATCCCCCAGGTTCTCCCGCGCGGTGCCGTAGCCGGGCTGCAGCGCCACCGCTTTTTCCAGCGATTTACGCGCCTCGTCGTAGCGGCCCTGGGCGGCGTAGAGCACCGCCAGGTTGTTGTGGGGCTCGGGCAGATCGGGCTTGTCGCCGGCCAGGCCGCGGAAGGCCTCGATGGCCTCGTCCATGCGATCCAGCCGGGTCAGCAGCACCCCCTTGAGCAGCCGTCCCTGCTCATCCCCCGGACGGCGTCTGAGGTAAGTCTCGAGGCGATCGTAGGCCTCCTGATAGCGGGACTGCTGCGCCAGGGATCGGATTTCGGGGAGAGTGGCCGTTTGGGCCAGCGTTGCGGCGGTCATCAATATGGCAATGGCCGCAGCCAGAAAATACTTCATAGCGCGAACAATCTGAGGGGAATTTTCAGGTCACGTGCCGCTTTAAGAATTAGGTTAGCAGGCTTTCCGGGCATTGACAGGCAAAATGTGACGGCTGACTTGTCAGGGGCGCCCCGAGGGTGGTTAGCTATGGGCCAGTAGCAACAATAAAAGGAAGTACCGAATTCATGTCCAGCGAAAAGAACCCCCCCCAGGCGGATCGGCGAAGACTGACCAAGACGGCAATTGATCGGCTGCTGGAAGAGCGCCAGGAAGTGCTGGTGTGCTACGAGCAGGTTGCCGGGATTCAGCCCTACAACGACAAGAACAAGAACAAGAACCCCGAGCTGCTGCAGAAGTTCTCGCAGCTGCTGATGGACTACATCGCGGCCGGCCACTTTGGCCTGTACCAACGCATTTCCGAGGGCAATGAGCGCCGACGCCAGGTGCTCGAGGTGGCGAAGAAGATCTATCCGAGCATCGCCAAGACCACGGAGAAAGCGCTGGATTTCAACGACGTCTACGACAAGGCGGACAAGTCGGCGCCCTACGAAGCGGTCTCCGATCGCCTGTCGGACTTAGGCGAAGTGCTCGCCCACCGTATCGAACTCGAGGACAAGCTGATCACCGCGATGATGCAGAAGAAAGGGGGAGGGGAGTAAAGGATCGTACGCCGTTTATATTTTCGCTACCGCTTTCTGGGGAGTTATCCGTTTCAGTACGGTGCGCTTCGCACACCGCCGGATCTAATGAAGTACTTGCCTATTGGATTCCTGCTTTTGCAGGAATGACGTTTTAGAGGGGTTTGACGCGAAAGCGGATTGGCTCCGCGCCTCGACTTCGATCATTTCGTTTGGACCGCGCCTGCGCGCCAATCGCGAGCTTCTAACTTATTGCTAAATCACCGTACGCTGTATCCACGTCGCTTAAGGGATTGGCACGCAACTAAACACAGTTAATCGAAAGAATTTAACTGGCTTGCTCCAATTCCCTGATCGCTTCGACAAGCTCCAGGGTGCGTTTCGCTTCCTCCACGTGCAGGGTCTCCACCAGTCGTCCGCGGACGACGGTGATCCCTTTCCCCTCGGCGCGGGCACGATCCCAGGCGTCGATGATCTCGCGGGCTTTTTCCACCTCTTCCGCTGCGGGCGAGAATATTTCGTTGGCGGCGGCAATCTGCTTGGGATGGATCAGCGTCTTGCCGTCGAAGCCGAGCCTGCGTCCCTGAGTGCAAATTCGGCGGTAGGCCGCGTCGTTTTCGAGGTCGAGCTGAACGCCATCGAGTATGTCGATACCGAACGCCCGGGCGACGGTCACGCACCAGGAGAGCGGCGCCATGAGACCGAGCCGCTCGTCCTCCGCGGGCACGCGCATGTCCTTGGACAAATCCGAGGTGCCCATGACCATGCAGGCGAGACGTTTGCTGGCGCCGGCGATTTCAGTAGCGCGGACCACGCCAGCGGGCGTCTCGATCATGACCCAGATGGCTTGCCGGCTGCCGCCGCTCGCGTTCAGCACCTCGATCGCGGCGCGTACCTGATCCGCGGAATCGACTTTGGGTAACAGCACGCCGTCGAATTCCAGCGTCGCCAGCGTCATCAGATCGTCATCGCCCCAGGAGGTGTTCGGATCGTTGACCCGGACGACGACTTCCCGTGGTCCGTAGCCGCCGCGCGCGAGGGTTTCTGCCACCTGCTGCCGAGCATCGGCCTTGGCTTCGGGGGCGACCGCGTCTTCCAGATCGAAGACCACAGCATCGGCGGGCAGGGTGCGCGCTTTCTCCAGCGCCCGGGCGTTGGAGCCGGGCATAAACAGCACCGAGCGTCGCGGCCGGATTTTCAACGGCAACTCATCCGCCGCCGTTCACGGTCCCGGCCAGCAGCTGGATCCAGTGCACCACGGGAAGCGACGAGCCGGACTGAAGGTGGGCAAGGCAGCCGATATTGGCGGTGGCGATGACCTTCGGACTGCCGCCCTCCAGAGCGGCCAGCTTGTTCTTGAGCAGCCTCTCGGAAAGTTTGGACTGCAATATGGAATAGGTGCCCGCGGAACCGCAGCAAAGATGGGCGTCGGGCACCGGCGTCAACTTGAAACCGGCGTCCGCGAGAATGCCTTCGACAACCCGCGGCAGCTTCTGCCCGTGCTGGAGCGTGCAGGGCGAATGAAAGGCCACCTGCGTCTGATCATTAGAACGGAGCGCGGACCGATCCTCGGCGGCGAGCACCTGGGAAAGGTCCCGGGTCATGGCGGAAATGCGCGCGGCTTTATCGGCGTAGTCGGGATCGCCGGCCAGCAGGTCACCGTACTCTTTGATCATGGCCGTGCAGGCGCTGGCCGTGCTGAGAATGGCTTCGGCGCCGGCTTCCATTTGAGGCCACCAGGCGTCGATGTTTCTGCGCATGAATTCAAGCCCCTCCTCGTGGGCGGAGAGGTGATGGCTCACGGCCCCGCAGCAGGTCTGGCCGGGGACGCTGACGAGCGAAATCCCGATGCGGTCCAGCACCACCGCGGCCGCGGCGTTGATGTCGGGGGCAATGGCCGGCTGAACGCAGCCGTCCAGCACCAGGATGCGCCGGGGATGACGCGCTTCGGGCCAGGGCCGCGCCTGCTGTTTTGGCGGCACCTTCCTCTTGAGCGGTCCAGGCATTAAGGGGCGCATCGCCTGGCCGAGCTTCAGCAGCGGGGAAAAACGCGCGTTGTAAGGCAGCACGAGGCGTAGCCCATAGCGCATGAGCGCCTCGATGGGCGTGCGCTTGACCTTCTCATCCACGATCTCCCTGCCAATGTCCGCCAGTCGGCCGTAGCGCACGCCGGAAGGGCAAGTAGTCTCGCAGGCGCGGCAGGTGAGACAGCGATCCAGATGCAGCTGGGTCTTTTTTGTTGGTTCGCTGCCTTCGAGCACCTGCTTGATCAGGTAGATCCGTCCCCTGGGTCCGTCCAGCTCGTCACCGAGCAGCTGGTAGGTGGGGCAGGTGGCGGTGCAGAAGCCGCAGTGCACGCATTTACGCAGGATGCCGTCGGCTTCCTTACCCTCGGGCGTGTCCTTGATGAATGCGGCGAGATTGGTTTGCATGATTGGTGCTGGAAGCTGAATATAGCGTTGGTGCTTAGGCCCGTTAGTAATGATCTTTGCTGTCAGTAATTAGTGATTGGTGATTAGCGGCGGATAGCTAGCGTCTGGCGAGTCGTAGACTCCCACGCCACTAATCACCAATCACTTACTCCTGGATTTCGAAGTCGATTGAAAGAAATCCTTTCGTAGCCTTCGTCATACTTCTTCGTACATCTTGCCCGGATTAAAAATGCGATCGGGATCGAACGCGCTTTTCAGCCGGCGGTGAATGTCGAGCAGCTTTGCCGGTAAAGGATGGAAGACCTGACCCGTGCGATCGCCGCCTTTGAACAAGGTGGCGTGTCCTCCCACGGAAGAGACCACCGAACGAATGCTGTCGCTGTCGGCATCGCTTTTCAGCCAGCGCAAAGCGCCGCCCCAGTCCATCAGGGTCCGGCCCGGAAACGCTAGCGGGGGCGAAGTGGACGGCACGGAAAGCCGCCACAGGGGCTCGTCGCCTTCGAAAAATCCGAGACGATGCTCGCGTAGATCGCGCCAGAAGTCTTCGCCGTTTTGACGCTCACCACCGATGCGCTCGGCGGCGGTCTTCACACCGCCGGCGGTGCCCGAAAGCCGCACCCGCAGACGCTCGCCGTCGTGGCTGGCGGCCGAAATCGGCAGTGGCCGCGCGGCCCATTCGTTCATCCGCCGGATAGCTTCCGTTGGATCCACGTCGAAAGCCAGGGTCAAATCCTCGGCGGGAATGGGCAGCACCTTGAGCGACACGTCCAGCACCACTCCGAGGGTGCCCAGGGATCCGGTCATCAAACGGGAGACGTCGTAGCCGGCCACGTTTTTCATCACCTCGCCGCCGAACCTCAGGATTTCGCCTTTGCCGTTGATAACGGTCACCCCCAGAACGAAGTCCCGCGCCGCGCCTGCATAGGGTCTTCGCGGACCGGACAGGCCGCAGGCGATGGTGCCGCCTAGGGTCGCGCCGTCGCCGAAACGGGGGGGCTCGAAGGGAAGCATCTGCCCCTTTTCCGCCAGGGTGGCCTCCACGGTGTCCAGGGTCGTGCCGGCGCGCGCCGTCAGCACCAGCTCGGAGGCTTCGTAGCTGACCACGCCGCGGTGCCCGGAAACGTCAAAATTTTCTGCCTGGATCATGCGCCCCAAGAACTGCTTGGTGCCGCCGGCGACGATGGCCAGCGGCGTGCCATCGGCAATAGCCGAATCGACGCGGGCTTTGAGGGAGGCGGAAATATCCGTGGAGTCAGGCATCAGGGTAGTGCTGGCGAATATCAGCGACTAAGGATTAGTAACACGTAACATGTGACATGTAACAAGTAATTCGCGGCTAATCACAATTCATTTCGCAAAATTCGCAAATTCTCGATCTATTTCTTACATGTCACATGTCACTTTCCAGAGACTCAATTGAGGGCACTGCGCGTCCCGTATGCACAGCGGTTTATGCGCCCCCTAGAACCGCTCGATATCCGGAAACGGAAGGTTACCCTTGTGCACGTGCATGGCGCCGAATTCGGCGCAGCGGTTGAGCGTGGGCACCGCCTTGCCCGGGTTCAAAAGTTCGTGCTCGTCGAAGGCGTGCTTTACGGCGTGAAACTGAAGCAGCTCCGGCGATTTGAACTGCACGCACATCTGATTGATCTTCTCGATGCCCACGCCGTGCTCGCCGGTGATGGTGCCGCCGGCATCGATACAGAGCTGCAGGATCTTGCCGCCCAGCTCCTCCACCTGCTCGATCGCTCCGGGCACGTTGGCATCATAAAGAATGAGCGGATGCAGGTTTCCGTCGCCGGCGTGAAACACGTTCATGATGCGGAGCCCGTATTCCTTCGACATGGCTTCCATGCCAGCCAGCACGTCAGGCAGCTTGCGGCGCGGAATGGTGCCGTCCATGCAGTAGTAATCCGGCGAAAGCCGGCCCGCGGCGGGAAACGCTGCTTTACGTCCGGCCCAGAAGCGGGCGCGCTCGTCCTCGTCGCGGGCAACCCGCACCTCGGTAGCGCCGCAGTCTTCCAGAAGAGCGCGCACCTGGACCACCTGATCATCGACCTCCTGCTCGGTGCCGTCCAGCTCGCACAGCAGAATCGCTACGGCATCGGTGGGATAGCCCGCCTGGACGAAGTCGTCGGTGGCGCGGATGGCGGCGTTGTCCATCATCTCGAGACCGCCGGGAATGACGCCGTCGGCGATGATGCGCCCCACGGCGGCGCCCGCCTTTTCCACGTCGTCGAAGGCCGCCAGGATCACCTTGGCGCACTCGGGCTTCGGCAAAAGCTTCACCGTCACCTCCACGATGACGCCGAGCATGCCCTCGGACCCCGTCATGAGGGCGAGGAGATCGTAGCCGGGCGCGTCCAGGCCGCGGCTGCCCACGGTGATCAGCTCCCCCTCCACGGTGACCATCTTCAGCTCGAGAATGTTGTGCACGGTCAAACCGTACTTGAGGCAGTGCAGGCCGCCGGCATTTTCCGCCACGTTGCCGCCGATGGTGCAGGCGATCTGTGACGATGGATCCGGCGCGTAGTAAAGGTCCAGATGGGCGACGTCTTCGGATATAGCCAGGTTACGTACCCCCGGCTGCACCCGGGCGGTCCTTGCCACCGCGTCCACCTCCAGGATGCGGTTGAACTTTGTCAGGCTCAAAAGCACGCCGTTTTCCAGCGGCAGCGCGCCGCCGGACAGTCCGGTGCCGGCGCCCCGGGCCACCACCGGCACGTTG
>JBFIYQ010000131.1:0-7645 GCA_041605275.1 Gammaproteobacteria bacterium | reverse complement strand
GGATAAAAATCGATCAGTCCCATGGTTCGGTTCATTTCGTTCATGGCGACGCTCACTTTGCGGTTGGCCGCGACCATCTCATCCAGGTCCGCGGTCAGCACATCCGGTATATTTACGAAACCCACATTGCTGGCGGTGTCTAGCACACTGGTCAGCTCAAGGTAAGCGGCAAAAGTTTCGGCGAAGTCTTCCCACGGGTGCATGGTGGCGTAGGCGCTGATGAAGTTTTGCTGCCAGTCTGCGGGCGCACCCTCTTTATAATGCCGATCCAGCGCTTCGGCGTATGTGGGATTCTCATGATTACCAAAGATTCGTACCGAGTCGTTCTCTCGCTTTCCTTTGACCAGCAAGTCCCAGTAGTAGTGGCCGATCTCGTGTCGAAAATGACCGATCAGCGTGCGGTGCGCTTCGTTCATATCGATGCGGATGGATTCCCGTTCCGCCGGATCCGCCTCGCGGATGTTGATGGTGATCTTGCCGTCCGCGTGACCGGTGTATACCCGCTCTTCCGCGCCCATGGTGCGCCAGAACTCGTTACTGGGAATACTGTCAGCCTTGAAGTCAAAGGCCAGCGGTGGGTCGAAGCCCGAGGCGGCGGTGCCGTGGGGCAGGCCCAGAAGATTGAGGGTGTAAAAGAGGCGCCGTTTGGCCGCTTCCAGGCGCGACCACTTTCCCCGGTTTTCGTCTAACGAAAGATCGGGAATGGTGTCGTTGTACACGCAACAGTCGCACAGCGCCGGCGGGTCGCCTTCCACAATGACACAGCGGTTGCAGACTTCCTCAACGACGTAGTTGTGGCACTTGGCGAGCGCTGCGCCGCAGCTGGAGTTGCCGCACCGGTATACGCCGTCGGATTGATTCACCAGCGTGGTGATCCGGGCGCACGCCGGACACCAGCCGACCTCCTGACCGCAGGACAGACACTGGGTGTTCTCGAAGAAAAGGGTGTTGCCACAGACGCAGTTATAAGTTCTCACTTTAATCCCGGGGGAAAATCAATTTCATTGATCGGCTCGATCATGCTTTGGTAGGCTTTCTCTCGTTACTTCACCACGCCGCAGGCCACGCGCGCCCCGCCCCCGCCAAGGGCCTTGGGCTCGTCCGAGTAGTTGTCCCCGCCCGAGTGGATCATCAGGGAACGGCCTTCCAGATCGTGCAGCTTCAAACGCGGCGCAAGCAGAGGATGCGTGGCGGTGCCCTCGGGACTGACGATGAGCGCCGGCAGGTCCCCCAAATGACCTTCTCCGTAGGGGCCCGCGTGACGCCCCGTATTGCCCGGATCGAAGTGTCCGCCCGCCGCTAGACCGGCGACCTTTTCGCCGTCCTTCTCGCCCGCAGCGCAGTCCGCCTTCTCGTGAACGTGAAATCCGTGCAGACCGGGAGTCAGTCCGCGAAGCTTGGGTGTAAAAAGCACGCCGTGATCGGTGTTGCGAGCGTTGATGGTGCCGATCGGGTCCCCAACGCCATAACGGGATACATGGTTCACGCTGATATCAAAAGATTCGTGGGCGATGACCTGCGTCGTCGCGAGCAGGCCTGTAAGCGCGGCCAATAGTTTCCGCTTCATGGGTTTTGCTCTCCTGTCAATATTTGCGGGGCACGACTGAAGAATCAGGTCATTTTGTCGTACCAACCGTGTTCGATAATACGGTAATTCCCGAGCGGTCCGGTAAAACGCCAGCGCACATTCTAATCGCTTCATCGGTGCACGTCCCAGCGGTCAAAAAAAAGGGCGGGTGAAACACCCGCCCCCGGCTCTCGCCGTTCCTTTGCAGGAATTTACATTTTCGACTTGTCCAGCCAGACCAGATCCAGCTGCTGGTTCAGATAATGGCTTGGAGAAACTTTCCAGCCCTGGACGTAGGAGCGGTAGGGAACGATGCGGTACCACCAGAGCGTGACCGCCTGGCTGGCCGTTTCGTCCAGCACGCGCTTTTCGAATTCGCGCATGGTAGCCCGCTGCTTGACCGGGTCGGCTTCACGGTTCATCTGATCGAACAGCTTCTCGGTCAATGGATCATCGAAACCGGCGTAGTTGTCGCCGGAGCTGCCGACAAACTTGGCGACGTCGGAAAGCGGATTTACCAGCGACTGGCAGTTAAAGTCGATGGAAACGTCGAAGTCGCGCTTCTTGCGTAGCCGATCGTAGAACGGACCGGTGGGCAGCACAGTCTGCTTGACCTTCATCCCGGTCTGAGACCACTGGTCGATGAGCCAGGTGCCGACGATCTTGTAGGGCTGGTCGACTCCCCGGTTGTTGAGTTCGAAGTTCAGATTCGACTGGCCTGCTTCCGCCAGAAGCCGCTTGGCTTCTGCACGGGACTTCTCGATATCCGGCCAGTAGCCGGCAATCTGGTGCAGCTCTTCCTCGGTGGCCGCGAGTGGATGGTGCGGAAACACGACGCCGCCTACGGTTTTCACGATGGCGATGCGCTGCAGGTGCTGCGAACCCTGCCAGCGGTCGACGCCCAGAGTGAGCGCGCGGCGCACCCGGGGATCGTCAAACGGCGCTTTGGTGTGGTTCGGCGTGGTCAGAAGCACGCAGTTCCAGTCGCTCTCCTGCACGGCGAGCTTGTCGCCAAGAACACGCTTGAGTTCGTCGCGCGACATCGGCGGCAGGCCGCGGAATTCCATCGCGGCGCGATTGCCGCGGATTGCCTGCACGCGCACCGATTCCTTGGGCGCCTGGATAGCCTTGAAGCCGTCCAGATAAGGAAGGGGCTGACCGTCCGGACCCTTGTGGTGATAGCTGGGGTTGCGCTTTGCCTCGATGAAGGCGCCCGCCTGCTGCTGGATGAAAACAAATGGACCTGTGCCGTTGATGTTTCTCGCGTGCCACTCGAAGCCGTGCGCGTCCAGGTCCTTCTTGCTGTAGACGGCGTTGAACGGCGTCGCCAGCGCCGGCATGAACGCGCCGGACGGATACTTCAGGCGGAAGATCACGGTCTCGTTGTCCGGGGCCTCAATGGACTCGACCATGGTCAGCTGCGCTCTGCGCGCGCTGGCTACGCCCTTGGGCGGGAAAATGATCTTGTGGAAGGTGGCCTTGACGTCCTGCGCCGTGAGTGGCGTGCCGTCGTGGAACTTGACGTCCGTGCGCACCTTGAAGGTATAGGTCTTGCCGCCGTCGGTCGGCTGCGGGACCTTGCCGACGCAGAGATCGCACACGAAGTCTTCGGACGCGGAAGGGTTCTCCGGATTGATCCGCACAAGAAGGCTGTAAAACGGCGCGATGGGGTGTATTACGCCGAAGGTGGTTTCGCGGTGCAGGTCATAGGACGGCACCTCGCTCGCCACCATGAAAGTAAGCACGCCGCCGCGCTGAGGCGCGTCGGCAGTCGCGGCGAAAACCGCAACGCCGTAGGCCCCCAAACCGCCAATGACGGCGGCCGCGGTCAGGCGTTTCATGAAAGGTAGTTTCATCAGTCGAATCTCCGACTCATCGGACCGTACCGCGGCCCGCGGTGGCGGCGAAGGCGCGCCTTTGTGCGTGCCGGTGCCGTCAACTCCGGTGGGTAGGAGATTCTGTTCAATCCCGTCGCCCACCTCCTTCGCCCTCACTGCAAGAGCGGGCAAAGGACGGGGCGCCGCCTGCGCTCAAAGCGCGGGGCGTCAAGCCGGATCAATCGGGGAATCGAAAAAACCGAATCTAAGGGATAGACTTTAGTCGGTTCGGGGACAGGGAACCCAGCGAGACCTGTCTTTTTTTCCTCTGGCCGGCGGCCGTTCGCGGACCACGCCGCGTAATTGGCGAAAAATACTGCCAGCCGGTTTTTACTGCAATACACTCCACGGCGAATTGAAAAATATTTTCTGCCAGTAGTGCGGCAAGTTTATCCGGCTCCGACGCGGTCGCGCTGCGTTCAAGCGCGTGCCGCAAAGCTTATGGCGGGCCAGGTTCACCGCAAAGCCGCTTCCAGCACCAGCGCCAGGCTGGCGAGAATCCACATGAACATCCCGTAGCCCGCGCTCCACTGGGGAAATCGCCACCCGGAAACCCTGTGGCGAACCTGCAAAATCAGGTTGGTTCCGGAAAACGGGCACAGCGCGCAACCGATGGACCAGCCGGCCACGTAGAGCATGACCGTTGCCTCCGGCGAAAGACCGAGAGGACCGAGCAGCGGGACAAGTGCGGAAAGGCTAATGATGGGATGCAGTCCCGCCGCCGCAATCAGTATCACCACCAGAAGTGCGATAGCCCCGCCGAGGCCCGGAAAATCCGTTTCCGGCAGAGTAATGCCAGAGGCCTCAAATGCGCTTGTGAGTCCCACCGCCAGCACTCCGGCGCTGAGAAACAGCGCCAGCTCTCCGGACATCGCCGGCAACCGGACCCGGACGTGGCCTACGAGCCCCGCGCCCGCGTGGTCGAGTCCGGCGCGACGGGCAACACCGATAAACGCGATCAGCGGCGCGAGCATGGCGATGGCCGTCAACACGGAAACGTCGGGCCAGGTGAGCCTGAGCGCGATCACCGCGGCTGCCAGCGTCCCCGGCAGCCACAGCACGTCGGGGCGAAGCGGATAGCCGGTAAAACCCGCCAGCGAGTCGGCGAAGCGGTTTTTCGCCACCACGTAGGTGAAGCCGATACCGAACAACGTGAGCACCACGCCAATGACCGCCACTTTGAACAGGCTCGCCTCTGGCGCTTGATTGAGCGCCAGTGCCATGCCGCCGATAAAAGGCGAGTACAGCACCGCCAGCGAAAACGTACGGGAAAACGCGGTGAGCTCGAGCCGGCCGAGAGAACGGACGCGGGAAACCCGCTCGCTCACCAGCATGAGCGCGGTTATGTTGATGGCGGCGGCCAGCAGGTTGAGTCCGAGCAGGGTCTGGAGAAACGCCTGCGGCCCGCGGGGGATCGCGAGATCCTTCGGCGAGGCCGCCGGGGTCGCGAGGTGCACGAAGCTCACACCGGCAATCAGCGCCAGGATTGCCTGGTTCTTATCAAGAAGGCTTGCGTAGTCGACGGAAGCGCCGCCGCTGCGGCCGAACGCCACACCGGCCGCACCCACCACGATCAATATCAGGCACTGGCGCCTTTGTCCCGACGACAACTCCGTCCACAGCAGCGCGCCGGCCGACCAGGCGGCGAGTCCCGGGATCCACCCGGGCACCGTGGGGGTCAGGCCCCCCGCAATGGACATCATCAGCATGAGCGCCAGCAGACATCCCGCGAGGGCACGCCGAGTCATCGGGGCTGGTTCGCCCTAAAGGGGGATGGCAAAACGGAACCCGCCACGACCGCAGCCGGGACGCGATCCGGACTGCCGCGACCGGTGGCTCTTGCAGCGCGGCGATAAACGCCGCGGTTGACGGCAGGTTGAGTTCACTAAAGCTTCACGTCGTGTCGCGGGCGGCCAAAGTTTCTCGCCGCGGCGACCGATCTCGCCACGTCCTCCTCGATCATGAGCCCGTCCGCCACCAGCTTTTTAGCTGCGGATTCGATGGCCCGCACGTAGCCGTCGGCGTGACCATATCGCTTAAGGATGGATCGCCTGGGGTCTCCGGTGGCGTCCCGCTCCTCCGGGGTATCCGGGAAAGGAATGTAGCTGCCATTGAACAGGTACATGGCGCCGTGGCCCAGGCCGCGAGCGCGCAAATTCCAGCCGGTATAGGTCCCCAGCGGCGCCGCGGCCATGGGCGCGAGCACGCCGCCCAGGTCGTTCCCGTCTGCGTCCGGCGCCGGTACCCGAACGGTATAGCCGCGGGCGTCGGCCACCTTCGGCGGTTCCTTGGTAATGATCCCCTCCTCTGCTTGCGGGCCGTAGTCCAGCAGCGGCAGCCGGTTGGGACCGATGGGAAGCATGAGGCCGGGGATCTTCGGAAACCTCTCCCGCCATTCTTCGAAGCTGACCAGGGTCCCGTCGGCGCGCCGGGGAATCCGCGAGGTAGGCGGCGGTGTCCCGTCGCTGGCCCATCGGTCCATAGCATCCAGCACGGCCCGAAAAAGCATCGAGGTCGCCACGACGTTGAGATAGTTCTGGCAGGGTTCTCTGGTCGGCCTTTCAAGCAGCGGATCAGCCAGGTGCTGCGAACTCGCCCAAAGATAGACGCGGACGTTTTCGGGCTGCTCCAAATCATTGCCCTGGGTATCGGTATGCACGAGGGATCCGCGCCGCTGCCAGTACTCGGTTGAAGACTGGGTGTGAATGACCAGCGGGTCGCTCAACGGTCGCTTCAGGATGGCGTCGGTTTTCTTCGTAAGATGATCGGTGCTCTCGGCGTAAGAAAAAGGAAAGCGGTCGGCAATGTTGTGATGGTCTTCGTACTGCTGACCCGCTGGATTGACCACCCTTGCGAAACGGTGATTCATCCACATCAGTCCGCAGCCGGAGACGTGGGGCAAAACGCCTTCGAAAACCTTCCGCCCCTCGGAGTCCTTGTTATAGCCGTGATAGACAAAGTCCCGGATTGCGCGGCCGGTTTGCGAACGCCCCCACGCATAGGCCTTGTCTATACGCTGGCTGAGGGGGTTCTCGTTGCCAGCGTCGTCCTTGTCGCCATAACGGAGAAAGCTCACCGCGTCACGCACCACCGCGTTGCCCAGACCCAAAACCAAAGGATCGCGCGCGGTGTAGACAATTTCGTATACCCAACCAGGCTCGAAGCCCGTCGGCAGATAAATGTGCCGGCGAGAGGGCGTTACCGCCACCTCCTGCCCAAGAATCTCGATCCCTGAACCACCCTCAACGCGGGCGAAGGCCCATGCGTCCGAAGCAATTCCTTCTCGCCCCGAGGTGGCGTACCGCCTGCGCGTGAGCTTTGCCTTCCGGGTGTCCATGAAGGCGGTGGGGTAGCTGTGAGTGGAGACAAAACCGCTCAGCGGAAAGCAGTTGTGACCGGGCTCCGAGGTGATGAATTCCGTGCGCACGAGGCCGGTGATCGGCTTGTTATTTTCGCTGGCGATGGGAACTTTGAGGATCATTCGCCCGCTTCCCGGCAGTAAATCGCCCTGCCAGGCCACCCATACCACGGTGTAGCCGCGACGAAATAGAAACCCGTTGCCGGCGTGCTGCAGCGTGTGGGGATCGTTTGAACCAGGCGCGTCACAGAAATATTGAAGACAGCGCTTGTTGCCGCGGTTGCCGAAATCGAAGAACAGCCGCCGGTTTCCTTTAGCGGGATCGGTGGGGCGAAGAATGAAAAGTTCGGCAGCGCATTCCACCAATCCGCCAGCATTTCTCGGCGCCTTGTCCAGATCCACGATGCCCGCGTAGAGGGGATCGGATGGATTTACGCCGAGGTGAATCCTTCCTTTGAGGCGCTCGTAGGGGCCCGCTTGCTCGAACGCGTGGCCGCCGGCGAACGGTGCGCGCTTGCTGACGCGGATCTCGATCCGGCTCATGTCTCCCCCCCGATCGATGTTTCTTAAGCTTCAGTTCGTGTGACCGCCCCGCGCGCTTCGATCGAACGGGTTCGCGCGCTTTACGTCACCCGTTGGCGCATCACCGGTCTAAAAATATCTGCGTCCGCCACGTGGAGGGCGGACCTCGGGGGCGTGAGCTCGTTTGCTCGCGCCTTCAGAATCTCTGAGCTCAGAGAAGGAGCGCGTCATTTTGGCCGTCCAATGCCTTTTTTGGTCGGACCGAGCTGCCTGGTGATGACTGATTTGTCCTCGTGAACGAGGTTCTTGGGCAAGGTGTGG
>JBFIYQ010000130.1:0-7658 GCA_041605275.1 Gammaproteobacteria bacterium | reverse complement strand
GTCCAACGCCCGCGGCATGCTCTTCATGCTGCTCGCGACCCTCTCCCTTACCGGCATGCATGCGCTGGTGCGGTTTCTGAGCGCCGAGATGCACGCCTTCGAGATAACTTTCTTCAGAAATCTTTTTGCACTCCTGATCATGGCGCCGCTGATGCTCCGGGCAGGGGTGGAAGAGCTGAAAAGCCGTCAGCCGCGCCTGCAGCTGGTGCGCAGCTGCTTCGGCATTCTTGCCATGGCGCTCTGGTTTTACGGACTCAGCGTCGTACCCATCGCCGAGGCCACCGCGCTCAGCTTCACCGCTGCCATATTCGGCTCCGTCGCCGCCTCATTATTCCTTCGCGAGCGCATGCGGTTGAGGAGGTGGACGGCGGTGGTCATCGGCTTTGCCGGCGCGCTGATCATTTTGCGGCCCGGTTTTCATTCGGTGCAGCCGGGCGCCTCGATCGTGCTTGCCTCGTCGGTGTTTTGGGCGCTGGCACTGGTGTCGGTGAAAAAGTTATCCAGCACCGATTCCACCGTCTGCATCGTCGCCTGGAACTCGGTGTTATTAACCGCCTTCTCGCTGCCTCTGGCGCTGCCGGTGTGGGCGACGCCCACCGCAGCCCAGCTTGGATGGCTGCTCGTTATCGGCCTGATGGCGACGATTGGTCATTTGGCGATGACCAACGCCTTCCGGCTCGCCGACGCCACCGCCGTATTTCCAGTGGATTTCACTCGACTGCTCTGGGCCAGCCTGCTGGGGTTCGTGCTCTTTGCCGAAGTCCCCGACGCGGCCACCTGGGTGGGGGGCGCCGTGATCTTCGCCAGCACCACCTACATTGCCTTTCGCGAGCGTAGAGTTAAGGGCGCCTGATCTACGCTGGAGACTGAAGGCTTGTGGTGACGAAAAAGAGCGCTTACGGAAATCTGGAAAACGCCCGGGCCTACTCTTAACGCAAAGCCACCCGGCACAAAACAGTGTTCGACTCCCACAAGGCGTTCGCGGCGAAGCCCCAGCCGCGCCGCCGAGCTCGATCAGGCCGCGGCGGATTTGGAATGGCCGCGGTAGCGCTTCAGCTCCAGGGCGAGGTAGTCGGCCAGCGCGCCCATTCCGGAGACTCCGG
The DNA here is from genome assembly GCA_041605275.1 of Gammaproteobacteria bacterium. Classification (GTDB taxonomy): domain Bacteria; phylum Pseudomonadota; class Gammaproteobacteria; order HK1; family HK1; genus CAMYJH01. The sequence continues at coordinate 6,555 of JBFIYQ010000130.1, read as the reverse complement.
CCCGGGCTTCAGCGTCAACGTTATAGTTGGTGTTGGTGTTGATGTCGTAGGTGTAGCTTCTACCCTCTTCGTCGACGATGAACTCGAACGCGGCAACGTCCACCTGCTCGGCAGACATGAAACGTTCAAATCGCCGCACCAGCGGGTGGGCGAAGCCGTCGATGATTTCGAACTTGGCCCCGGAGGCATTTTCGCCCACCGGACAAAAAGCATCCTCCGGCGCGCAGGACTGGGCCGGGCAAAGTTCGAAGCCTTCTGAAGTGTCCACGCGGACCGCATAAAGAAAGCGTCGGCCGATGAACTCCACCCGGGTGACGTGGGGCGTCGGCGCTTTGACGTATTGCTGCACCAGGTTGACGCCGTCGACGGAATCTTCGTATTCGCCCCGCTTAAGCGCTTGTGACAGCGCCGCCGCGCTTTGAAACAAACGCACGCCGAGCCCCTTTCCCCCCCGATTATGCTTGGTGATGAAGGCACCGCGCATTTGCCTTGCGGCAGCCAGCAGCGCCTCCTCTCCCACCGCGGCAACGGTGCGCGGGGTGCGTATGCCGTGCCGCGACAGGGCCGCGTACTGGGCCACCTTGCTGAGCTCGAGCGTCAGCGCGGCCTTGGGGTTGATCACCCGTGCCCCGCAGCTTTCCAGCCATTCCAGCACCCCCGCGGTCAGCTCGGGAGCAAATCGGTGGCCGCGGGTATGGGAGGATGCGCTCATGCGGCTGTAAAAGACGCCTGCGGGGGGCGGCGCCTCCAGGTCCACGCTGCCGGATTCCAGATGCCAGTCGCGGAAAGGCACATTGCGGGCAGCCAGCGCGCGAAAGAGGGGCTCGCTCCACTCCGCGTTTTCGTGGAGAACGTGGACCCTGGGCGTGCCTCGCTGGGCGTTTCCGACGGACATGTTCTAAATCCTCGTGCTGACGACCTCGTCGCGGCGCTCCGTAGCCGCCGCAGGCCTCCCATGCTAGCGGCCGTGCCATATGAAGAAAAAGAAATGAACAGGATATTTAAATTACGGCTGGTTATAAGGCGCCGGTGGCGGCGCCGGGGGAGGCGGGCTTAAGCCGGGTCGCCGGCGAGACGGCGCTCAACGCTCTCGAGATTTTGTCGGGTAGCGACCAGATGGGGGTTGATTTCCAGCGCCTTTAACAGCGCGCTCTTTGCCGCCTCGAACTCCTTCAGCTGCATGTAGATGGCGCCGAGCTCCGCCAGGACGCCGAAGTGTCTCGGCTCAAGCGCCAGGGTGCGCTTGATATCCTCCATCGCGCTCGAATAGTCGCCGATAATGTAGAAAACGGCGGCCCTCCGGCTCCACGCTTCGGCATATTCCGGCGCGGCAGTCAGCGCTAGATTGATTAACTCCAGGGCCTCGTCGTACTGCTTGTTGTAAAGCTTCCACCCGGCGTTGGCCATGGCGTTGTTGGCGATCTCGTTTTCCGTCTGACGCCAAATGATTCGAATTTGCCTGGTAATTCGTCGACCTTCCGCAAGATCGGTAGTGCCGTGAAGTCTCAAAAAGAGAGCATCGAGCCTGGAGTCGGTTTGATCCGCGCTGGCCGGAACCGCAGTGCAGGCGAGATGTGCAAGGAGGAGAGCCGTCAGAATTGCACTTCTGATCATTGGCGGAGTATGAACCCTGCTCCACGCTCTGCCAACCGAGGCGGTTTCGAACGTGCAGAGCATTCAGTCCAGGTAGTGTCAGACCAAATTTTTAGATTGGAAATCGCGCGGGAACCCGGCAAAGGACCCGGGGTCGAACTATGATTCGTGACTACAGACGATCCCCGGCCTGCCGCACCGGGTGATAGAGTCGCACACCGATCCAATCATTGCATCTTGTCGAGACAGCCGTGCCCATGAAACCTCCCTCGAAATTTGAGTTGCCGTTAATCCGTTTGCTCGCCACGGCGATGGCGATTGCGCTTTTCGTCACGGTCACGCTACCCGCGGCGGCGGTGGAAATTGTCAAAAGTCCGGGGGACAACCGGAGCTACGAATACCTTCAACTGGATAACGGTCTCAAGGCGCTTCTCATCTCCGATCCCGAAACCGACAAAGCCGCCGCCTCGCTGGACGTCAACATAGGCAACGGCAGCGATCCCCAGGACAGAGAAGGCCTCGCGCATTTCCTGGAGCACATGCTCTTTCTGGGCACCGAAAAATATCCGGAGCCCGGAGAATACAAGGACTTCATCAACGCACACGGCGGCGGCCAGAATGCCTACACCACATTCGATCACACCAATTACTTCTTCAATATCGATAAGGATTATTTCGAGCCGGCGCTGGACCGCTTTTCCCGGTTTTTCATTGCGCCCTTGTTTAATGAGCGCTACGTGACGCGGGAACGTCAGGTGGTGAACTCGGAATTCCTGTCGGGACTGAAAAGCGACGGTCGGAGGATATTCTCTGCCAGCAAGAGAGCCCTCAATCCAGACCATCCCTTTACGAGTTTTCCGGTGGGATCGGAAGAGACCCTCGCCGATCGACCGGGGTCACCGGTGCGCCAGAATCTCATCGATTTCTACAAAACCCACTATTCTGCAGGCTTGATGACGCTGGTGGTGCTGGGAAAGGAGCCGCTGGATACGCTGCGCGAGTGGGTGATGAAAAAGTTCTCGGCGGTTCCCAACACCAGGGCCGAGCCGCTGCAAATCAACGTGCCGCTGTACGCGGACGGCGCCCTGCCAGCGCGTCTCGACGTGGTGCCCATCAAAGAGCAGCGCAGTCTTTCCTTGAGCTTCCCGATTCCTCCAATCGCTGGACTCTATGGGGAGAAGCCGGTGTCCTATATCGGCCATCTTCTGGGACACGAAGGCAAGGGCAGCCTTCTGTCCCTGCTCAGGGAGCGCGGATGGGCCGACGAGCTCAGCGCGGGCGCCGGCTATGAGGATAAAAACGAGGCCACGTTCAATGTTTCGATGAAGCTCACTCCCGAGGGAATGACCCGTATCGATGACATTATGGCTCTGGTTTTCGAGTATCTGAGCCTGATCGATCAAAAAGGGGTTAAAAAATGGATTTTCGACGAGAACCGAAAGCTGGCGGAGATTGAGTTTCGCTTCAGGGAACCGCCGTCTCCGCTGTCCTACGTTCGGGGCCTTGCGGCTTCGCTTCACGTTTTTCCGCCGGAACACGTTCTGATCGGACCTTATCTCTACGCGCGCTTCGACCCGGGGCTCATACGCGGTTTTCTAAAGCACCTGCGACCCGACAACGTTCTGGTCACCGTGATCGCAAAGGGGTTGAACACTGACCGAACCACGCCCCGGTATGAAACGCCCTATCGGCTGAGCTCAATCGATTCCAATCTCGTTCGCCGTTTGAGCGTGAATCAGATCACCCCGTCTCTGGCGCTTCCCGAGCCGAACGTCTTCATTCCGGAGAACCTCGTCATCAAGCCGCCGCGGGATGCTACCCCCATACCCGTGAGAATCGAGAATCGAAACGGGGTCGAGCTCTGGCACCAGCAGGATCAGGCCTTCAGCACGCCCCGCGCAGACTTTTATATCTCCCTGCGCTCCCCCGTCGCCAGCAGCTCGCCTGAGCAGGACGCGCTGACCCGACTTTACGTCGCCATGGTGAACGACGAGTTGAGCGAATTCTCCTATCCCGCCGATCTGGCGGGCTTGAGTTACAGCCTGTACAAGCACATACGAGGGGTGACGATTCGCATCTCGGGTTACAGCGACAAGCAGGACATCCTGCTGCGGCGAATCGTCGCGGCGCTGGACCGGCCGAGGCTTGACCCCCAGCGCTTTGAAATCCTGAGGCAGGATCTTGTGCGAAACATTCGCAACCGCAGTCAAAACGCGCCCTATGATCGCGCCTTGGACGAGCTCAGAGACATGCTCATCTATCCCCAGTGGAGCGACAAGGCGCAGCTGGCCGCCGCAGCCCGGTTGACCCTGGACGATCTCAAGGCGTTTATTCCAAAATTCAGGCGGCAGCTGGACGTGGTCATACTGTCCCATGGCAATGTGCATCCGGACGATGCCCGGGAGCTCGGAAAGATCGTGCGGGTAAAGCTGCTTGCCGATACCGAGCCCCAGTCGGTGTCCCACGGTCGCGTGGTCAAGCTAAATGCCGGTGATCGTTACCTGAGAGAGCTCGACAGCAACCACGAGGAGTCGGCATCGGTGGTGTATCTGCAGGGCGAGGATGAGTCCCTGGAAAGCCGTGCCAATGCCGCGCTTTTATCCCAGATCGTCTCCCCGGCGTTTTTTGAAGAGCTGAGAACCGAGCGCCAGCTCGGATACATCGTTTTCGCCAGCCAAATGACCATGTTCGAGGTTCCGGGCCTGGCCCTGGTGGTTCAGTCGCCTATCGCCGGACCGGACATGCTGTCGGAGCACATGGATGCGTTCGTGCGATCCTTTCACTCGAATCTGAAGAACTTGAGCGCCGACGAATTCGGTCGCCACAAGACGGCGCTTGTGAATAACATTCTCGAAGAGGAGACCCAGCTGCAGGAACGCACCAACCGGTACTGGAGCGAGCTGGACCGGGAATACTATCGTTTTGATCTCCGTGAACGCATCGCGTCCGCGGTCGAGGGCGTCACCCTGGACGAGCTAGAGCGCTTTTTTAGAGAAATAATCTTGAGCGACGCCAGAAAGCAGATTTCGGTCCACGTGGCGGGCACACGGCACGCCGGCGCACAGCCCGCGACGCAGTCCCTTGCCTACGGGGAGCGCATCCTCGTAACCGACCCCGAGTCGTTTAAAAAGGGCAAGTCGTTCTTCGATCCTTGAGCGCTCTCGGCCGTTTTTGCGTTTACTCTGCGCAGGAGGAAAACAGGCTGCGGATGAATGTGCCCTAGCCGAAGTGGTTCTCGTCGAGCGCTGCGGTTAGCATACGCAGTGAAATCCGTCGTGAGTCGGCCCAGAAAAAGAAGCCTGAATAGATGAAGCTGGTCACCTTGAGGCACCAGAACGCCGAGTACCTGGGCATCCAGTCTGACGATCACGTCGTTCTTCCCGCCCTGTCCACGCCCAAGGAAGGCATCCCCCGGAGCATGCTGGCGCTAATCAGCGCCGGGGGCGACGGGCTGTCCATGCTGCAGGAGTTCACCGACCCGGAGTCGACCGGCGTACGGATACCGCTGGCGGACGCAGAGCTGATGGCGCCGGTCCCCAATCCTCCGGGCAACATCATCTGCCTGGGCTGGAACTATGTGGAGCACATCGAAGAGTCGGCCTCCGCCTCGGTACGCGACCGCGAGCTGCCCGAGCATCCGGTGGTTTTCACTAAGGCCGTAGGGAGCGTCATCGGTCCCTTCGATCCCATCCCTTTCAATGCGGGTTTTTCCAACCAGTGGGATTGGGAAGTGGAGCTCGGAGTCATTATCGGAAAACCCGCTCGCGGCATCAGCGAGGCCGATGCTCTAAAGCACGTTTTCGGCTATACCGTTATCAACGATATATCGATTCGTGACGTTCAATTCCGTCACCAGCAGTTTTTTCTCGGCAAAAGCGCCGACGGCGCCTGCCCGATGGGGCCCTGCGTGGTGACCGCCGACGAGATCGAAGATCCCCAGGCGCTGGATCTCAGCTGCCGGGTCAACGGCGTAATCAAACAATCGTCGAATACCCGCTACCAGATCTTCGATATCAGAAAAACCATATCCATACTCTCCCAGGGCATGACCCTTCGTGCCGGAGATATCATCGCCACGGGAACGCCGTCCGGTGTCGGATTCGCCCGCAAGCCACCCGAGTTTCTCAAACCCGGCGACGTGGTGGAGTGCGAAGTGCAGGGCATCGGGCTGCTTCGCAATCCGGTGGTCGACGCGACGGAAGTCGATTGAATTCTCTGCCCGTACGTATCGCAGCTCTAATCCTCGCCGCGTCAGCGTGCGGCGCGCACGCCCAAACCGACGCGGCGAAATTCGAAGCGCCGCCGCGGATTAGCGCCGACCGCGTGCTCTCTCCGGCGATGCTCGCGTCCGGGAATCACCGGGTGCTCGACGACGTGAAGACCAAGAAAAACTGGCTCGAATTCGAAATCGAATCGGACTTCGGCCACTACAGGGCGCTGACGATTCCCATGGTGGCCGTGCGCGTGCACGAAATCAGAACCCTGGCCCAGGCGGTGAATGAGTTCCGTCGAAACAATCAGCAGCTGGCCGAAACGCTTCGCGGACAGCTTACCGTAGGCGCCGACTCCTTTGTCGATATTCTGACCTCACCTTTGGGCACCACCGCACAGCTCGTCAGTCAATTCAGAATCAACATTGCCCAGACCATCGATGAACTCGGCGAAGGCTCGCCGGAAGGCGGCAGGCGAACGTCCGACGAACGGTCGATCTATCACGGCTTCGAGCCCGGCGATCCCATCCTCGCTGCGCACAAGCGCAACGTCGCCAGTCAGCTCAATCTGGACTTTTATTCATCCAATCCCAAAGTTCAGGAGTTTCTCGATACCGTGGCCGCGGCCCGGGGAGCGGGTCGGCAAAGCGCCGGCGTGGTGACCATCTCTCTGCCTCAGAGTCAGGAGTATCGCCCCGCGGGAGGCAGACTGGATGCGGCGGTGCGGACGGCCATGACCCACAACACCATC
>JBFIYQ010000129.1:0-7667 GCA_041605275.1 Gammaproteobacteria bacterium | reverse complement strand
CTCCTGTGCTGGTGGTCTATTACTTCTCGCTTCAGTTTCTTCACCGCGGCATCGACAGCTGGTTTGACGTGCGAATCGAGCGCGCCCTCGACGACGCCTTGGAGCTTAGCCGGACTTCGCTTGAGTCTCGCATGCGCGAGCTGCTCAAGCAGTCCCAGCTGATGGCCGGCGAAATATCGGCGGTGGACGCCGAACGGCTGCCCGGTGCGCTGGAGGACGCGCGGCGCTTGAGCGGCGCCGCGGAGCTCAGCGTTATCGGACCCAAGGGCCGCATCATCGCTTCGAGCAATATCGATCCCACCGCCATCGTTCCCGCCAGTCCCAGCGACTCCATCATGGTTCAGCTGCGACAGTCAGGAAATTACATCGGCCTCGATCCCATCGGCGACACCGGTCTTCACGTGCGCGTCGTGGTAACGCTTCCCGAAGACGTGCCGACCCAGGAGCCGCGAATCATGCAGGCGCTGTTTCCGGTGACGGAGCGTATGAGCGCCCTGGCGGACAGCGTTCAGTCCACCTATGCCAAATACCAGGAGCTCGCTTACCTGCGAAATCCGCTCAAGATCAGCTTCACCCTGACCCTGTCGCTGGTGCTGCTTTTGAGCCTGCTTGCGGCGGTTTGGGCGGCGTTTTACTCCGCGCGGCGCATGGTCGCCCCGCTGAGGGATCTGGTTCAGGGAACCCGGGCCGTGGCCGACGGGGATTACGAAACTCAGCTTCCGAGGTCGGGGAAAAACGAAGTGGGCTTCCTGGTGGAATCGTTCAACCAGATGACGCGGAGACTGAGAAATGCCCGCGACGAGACCCGCCGCAGCCAGATACAGCTTGAGGAGCAGCGCGCCTACCTGGAGGCCGTGCTCTCCAGGCTGTCAACGGGGGTGATTACCCTCGACCCGGAGCGACGCTTTGTCACCGTGAATCACGCGGCGCAGCAGATTCTCGGGGTTGATTTGCATTCTCGGCTCGGCGAGGAGCTGGAGATCGTGGCGGAATCTCACCGCCACCTGCGGCCCTTTACCGAGTCCATAACCATGCATCTGCACGATGCCGACAGCGACGAAAATCTCGCCGAGTGGCGCGAGCAGCTGATCCTTTTCGGAGCGAGCGGCCGCCAGGTGCTGATGTGCAGCGGCGCGCCGTTACCGGTGGTGGACGGCCGGGACCACGGTCACGTGCTGGTATTCGACGACATAACCACGCTGATCGAAGCGCAACGCAGCGCCGCCTGGAGCGAGGTCGCGCGCAGGCTCGCTCACGAAATCAGGAATCCGCTCACCCCGATTCAACTCTCGGCGGAACGGCTGCGGCACAAGTATCTGCGGAAAATGAGCAAAACTGACGCCGAAGGTCTTGATCGTCTTACCCGCACCATCGTGCAGCAGGTCGAGGCGATGAAGGAAATGGTCAACACGTTCTCCGACTATGCGCGCACTCCGCGCATGGTTCCTGAGCCGGTGGATGTCAATGAGCTCATCAGCGACGTGATCGAGCTTTATCGCGGCGACGAAGCGGCCCAGCCGGTGGAGCTGAAACTTTCGGAGTTGCCGCCGGTGCACGCCGATCCGGATCGGCTGCGTCAGATTCTGCATAACCTCATCAAGAACGCCATCGAGGCCAACGAAGGCGTCGCCTCACCTTCGGTAATCATTGAGACTACTTGCGTACGGGAGACGTCGCGCAGCTATATAGAGGTGCGCGTGCGTGACCGCGGGCCCGGATTCCACAGCGACGTTGCGGAAAAAGTGTTCGAACCGTATGTCACGACCAAGCCTAAGGGAAACGGTCTGGGGCTCGCCATCGTGAAGCGCATCGTGGAGGAGCACGGCGGCGTGGTGTGGGCGGAGAACCACAAAAGCGGGGGCGCCGAAGTCGTCATCCAGCTTCCTCTCGCCGCCCACGGTGCTGAAGTCGACGAGCGGCCGGCGGCTAAGCGAGAAGCCGTATGACAAAAGAATTCATACTGGTCGTCGACGACGAGCGGGACATCTGCGCGCTGGTGCAGGAAATTCTCGAGGACGAGGGATTCGAGGTGGCGGTGGCGGAGAGCGCCAACGCGGCAAGAGAAGCCCGCCGCGCGCGCAAGCCGGACCTGATCCTACTCGACATCTGGATGCCGGACACCGACGGCGTGACGCTGCTAAAGGAGTGGTCGGAAAATTCGGGGCCGGATACGCCGGTGATCATGATGTCCGGACACGGTAGCGTAGAAACCGCGGTCGAGGCCACCCGCCTTGGCGCTTACGACTTCATTGAAAAGCCGCTATCCACGGCAAAGCTCCTGCTGACCGTTCGGCGCGCGCTCGAGGCGGCACAGCTCAGACTGGAAAACATCGAGCTGATGCGCGACACGCAGGCGGTTTCAGAGCCGGCCGGCCACAGCGCCGTAATTCAAAATCTGCGCGACCAGGCGAAGCGCATCGCAAAGCACGATACCTCGATACTGATTACCGGCGAATCCGGTTCAGGCAAGGAAGTGCTGGCTCGATTCATCCACGAGCACAGCCCCCGCAGTGCGGCACCCTTCGTCCGCGTGCCTCTGGCGGGACTGACCGACGCCAATTCCGCAGCCGAGCTGTTCGGCCTGGAGGACGGCGAGACCGTGCACTACGGATCGCTGGAAGAGGCAAACGGCGGAACCCTGTTTCTCGAGGACGTGGTCGACATGGACCCGACGATCCAGGCCCGTCTGTTAAGCGCGATCCAGCACCAGTCCTTTCTTCGCGTGGACGGGGTCAAACCGGTACGCGTGAACCTCCGCGTCATTGCCGCCACCAGTCGCGATATTGTCAAAGCCGTGAAGGGCGGACAGCTGCGCGAAGACCTCTACTATCATCTCAATGTCGTTCCAATCGAGGTTCCCCCTTTGAGGAATCACCGCGAGGACATTCCGGAGCTGGTGGAATACTACGTCGACGTCTTCGCCAACATGGAAAATCTGCCTTACCGGAGATTCTCCGTCGGCGCGCTCAACCGGCTGCGTAATTACAACTGGCCGGGTAACATTCGCGAACTGAAAAACGTGGTGCAGCGTTTGCTGATACTCGGCTCCGGCGACGACGTCGAAATCGAGGATATCGACGCCGCACTTTCAAAAGCCGCAACAGGCGGCGGGGGGAATGAAATCTACGGCCTCGACCTGCCGCTCAAGGCGGCGCGGGAGCGATTCGAGCGGACTTATCTCGAGCACCAGCTGCGGATCGCCGGGGGAAACGTGAGCCAGGTGGCGGCGCGCTCCGGACTTGAGCGCACTCACCTGTACCGCAAGTTGAAAAGCCTCGGTATCGACCCTAAAGCGGTCGCTACCGCAGACGAGTGAGGATAATCAGGCGGAGCGCAGCGACGATCTCGGATGCGGTGTAAATAATATTCAGGGCTGATACCAGAATCACAACAACGCACGCCAAAAAAGGGCAATGAAAATAATCATTCTGGGCGCGAGCCAGGTAGGGTCCACCGTTGCAGCTAACCTGGTCAACGAAGCCAACGACATCACCGTTGTCGACCGGGATGTGAATCAGCTGCGCACTCTTCAGGATCACCTCGATATACGCGGCGTCGTCGGTCACGCTTCCTACCCTGAGGTGCTCGCCCAGGCCGGGGCCGAAGACGCCGACATGGTTCTCGCTGTGACCAACAGCGACGAAGTCAACATGGTCGCGTGCCAGGTTGCATATACCCTGTTTCACACGCCGACCAAGATAGCCCGGGTGCGGTCCTCCGAATATCTGGAGTTCAAGCAGATATTCGCCCAGGACGCGTGCCCGGTGGACGTTTTGATCAGCCCGGAACAGCTGGTCACGACCTACATTCAGCGCCTGATTGAAACTCCCGGCGCCCTGCAGGTGCTGGACTTTGCCGAGGGCAAAATCCGGCTGGTTGCGGTCAAGGCCTACTACGGTGGACCGCTGGTGGGCCACGCGCTCCGAGAGTTGCCCAATCACATGCCCGGAATAGAGACGCGGGTCGCGGCCATCTTCCGACGCGACCGCGCCATTGCGCCGGACGGGAACACCGTCATCGAAGCCGATGACGAAGTTTTTTTCGTCGCCGCGGCGGAACATATCCAGTCGGTTATGGGGGAGCTCAGAAAACTGGATAGACCGGTGCGCCGGGTGCTGCTCGCCGGAGGCGGAAACATCGGCCAACGTCTCGCCGGGGCGCTGGAAGCGAAATACAACGTCAAACTGATCGAACACTCCCTGGAACGGGCGAAGGATTTATCGCACAAGCTGAACAAGACCATCGTCCTTCAGGGAGACGCTGCGGATGAAGAGCTGCTGCGTGAAGAAAACATCGACAACACGGATGTTTTCTGCGCCGTTACCAACGACGACCAGATCAACATTCTTTCCGCGATGCTGGCCAAGCGCATGGGCGCGCGTAAAGTCATGGCGCTCATCAATCGCGGCGCCTACGTGGACCTGGTCCAGAGCAGCATGATCGACATCGCTATTTCTCCCGATCAGACAACGATCAGCAGCTTGCTTGCTCACATTCGGCGGGGCGACGTCGCGATGGTGCATTCGCTGAGGCGCGGCGCCGCCGAGGCTATTGAGGCCATCGCCCACGGCGATCCGAGGACGTCCAAGGTGGTGGGTCGTAGAGTTGAGGAAATCAAGCTCCCCCAGGGTGCGTCCATAGACGCCATACTCCGGGGCGAAAAAGTGATCATCGCCCATCACGACACCGTCGTCGAAGCCGACGATCACGTGATCCTGTTTCTTATCGACAAAAAGCGGGTGCCGGAGGTGGAGCGGCTGTTCCAGGTGGGAGTGACCTTTCTGTGACGCCGACTCCTCGGCGTCGATCATCGTCATAGTCGAATTTCGCCGATGCATTTATTCGCCATTCAACGCATCCTGGGCCTGCTGCTTGCCGTCTTCAGTCTGACCATGTTGCCGCCGGCCGCGCTTTCCTGGTGGTTCAAGGACGGTGCGCTGCCATCCTTCCTTAGCGCCTTTTTTCTCGTTCTTGCCGTGGGTCTGGCGCTGTGGCTCCCGGTGCGGAAAATACGCCGCGAGATGCGGGTCAGGGACGGTTTTCTTATCGTCGTGACCTTCTGGGTTGCGCTCGGAATCTCGGGCAGCGTGCCGCTGGTGCTGGATAAAGACCTTTCTTTTTCTTTGACCGACTCGGTGTTCGAATCCGTTTCCGGCCTCACCACCACTGGCGCGACCGTAATCACCGGAATCGACCTGCTGCCTCCGTCGATCTTGTTTTATCGACAGCTGCTTCAGTGGCTCGGCGGTATGGGCATCATCGTCCTCGCCGTAGCCATCCTGCCGATGCTGGGGATCGGCGGCATGCAGCTTTATCGGGCCGAGACGCCGGGACCCTTAAAAGACAACAAGCTCACGCCCAGGATTACGGAAACCGCAAAAGCGCTCTGGTATATCTATCTTGCGCTTACCATAGTCTGTGCCTTGGCGTATTGGTTCGCGGGGATGAGCGGTTTTGACGCCATCAGCCACAGCTTTTCCACCGTCGCCATCGGGGGCTTCTCCACCCACGACGCCAGTCTGGGCTTCTTCGATAAACCGCTGATAGAAGGCATCGCGGTCGTGTTCATGACGATCTCCGGAGTCAATTTCGCGCTCCATTTCAGCGCCTGGCGTGGACGCAGCGTCCGCACCTATCTGGCCGACGCTGAATTCAAGACCTACATTTCGCTGCTTCTTGCCATTGCCGCGATCACGAGTATTTACTTGTTTCTGTCGAAGACCTTCACCGACCCGGCATCGGCGCTGCGGTACGGGATCTTCCAGGCCGTCTCAATCAGCACCACCACCGGATTCACAACCAGCGGGTACTATGTTTGGCCGAGCTTCTTACCGGTGCTGCTGCTGTTCGCCAGCTTCATCGGTGGCTGCGCCGGTTCAACGGGCGGTGGCTTGAAGGTCATCCGCGTGTTGCTCCTGTTCAAGCAGGGGTTCAGCGAAATCGTTCGATTGATGCACCCGAATGCTCAGGTGCCTATCAAGGTGGGCGGTAAATATATGCCCGATCGCGTGGTGGACGCGGTATGGGGATTTTTTGCCACCTACGTCGCCACCTTTAGCATCATGCTGCTGGTGTTGATGGCAACGGGGCTGGATCAGGTCACGGCCTTTTCCGCGGTCGCCGCCTGTATCAACAATCTAGGCCCCGGCCTTGGTCAGGTGGGGCTTCACTACGGCGACTTGAGCAACACCGCCAAATGGATATTGAGCCTCGCCATGTTGATGGGACGGTTGGAGATTTTCACCCTGCTGGTGGTGCTATCGCCCGGGTTCTGGCGAAGCTGAACCCGACCGCGAAATTCCGGATCCAAAGCCGATCGTTGAGCGCATTCGCAACGTTCACCCATGAGCACAATCGATCGCCTGGAAAAGCTTCTTAAAGATGGCAAAGACAGCGCCATGCTCCGCTACGGGCTGGGTGACGCTTATTTGAAAGCCAGCGATCCGACCACGGCCGCGGCGCACCTGCGTCAGGCCGTGAACCAGGATCCTCAGTATTCCGCCGCTTGGAAGCTTCTGGGAAAAGCGCTTGCGGAGAGCGGATCGGACACCGAGGCCGCAAATGCTTATCGCCGCGGGATCAGCGTGGCCGAAGAGAAAGGTGACGTTCAGGCCGCCAAGGAAATGCGGGTCTTTCTCAAACGTCTGGAGAAAAATCTCGAATAAGCCGTCGCGCTACCGTCAGCAAAACGGCGCCGTTCAGGCGCACCAGGCTTCCGCGCCCAGATTCAGATCCAGGGTGCCGGTCAGGCGCGCGATATTGTCTAGGTTATGTCGCCGCGCGTAATCCACCAGCCCCTCGTTGATCCTCCGGCAAATCAGCGGATCATAAAAAAGCGCGGTGCCTATCCCTACCGCGCTGGCTCCGGCGATCAGGAATTCCAGCGCGTCCTCGGCGGTGGCGATGCCCCCCTGGCCGATGATTGGAACGTCGTGGGCGCGCGCCGCCTGATAAACCTGATGCACCTTGAGCAATGCCATGGGCTTGATTGCCGGACCGGACACCCCCCCCTGGTTGCTTCCGATGATCGGCGTTCTGGACTCCACGTCGATGGCCATGCCCATGAAGGTGTTCACCACCGCAAGCCCGTCGCTTCCGGCATCGATGCAGCGGCGGGCGTTTTCAGCGATGTCCGTCTGGTTTGGTGAGAGCTTGGTGATCAGCGGCTTGTCGGTCTCGGCGCGGCATGCTTCCACCACCCTCGCCGACATGTCCGGGTCGTTTCCGAAAGCGACGCCGCCTTCGCGAACATTGGGACAGGAAATGTTGATCTCCATGGCGTCGATGGGGGAATCGTCGAAAATACGCGTCACCGCCGCGTATTCTTCCACGGTGGCGCCGGAGAGATTGGCGATAAAGCGGGTCTCGTCGAAATCGAGCGCAGGCAGTATCTTTTCAACCACGTGGCGGCTGCCGGGATTCTGGAGGCCGATGGAGTTGAGCATCCCGGCGGGCGTTTCCCAAACCCGGTGGGGCGCGTTGCCCAGCCGGGGAGATAGGGTGGTGCCTTTAAGACACACGGCGCCCACGTCGCGGTTGGAAAAGCCGTCCACCCGTGTGTACTCTTCACCGAAGCCCACGCATCCGGAAAGCAACACCAGCGGCGAATTGAACCGCATGCCGCAGTAGTCGACGGTAAGCCGTTTCTGGTCCGCTTTACTCAGCGT
>JBFIYQ010000128.1:0-7670 GCA_041605275.1 Gammaproteobacteria bacterium | reverse complement strand
CAGTACTTTCGATGGGTCGGTAAACCTGAGCTCGACGAAATTCTTGATCATGTGAAACAGCTCGATTTGCCCGAGATATATTCAGTTGTCGAGCAGGCTATTCGAGTGGCGTTCCCTAACGGCGTGCCGGACGATGAGGACGAATACGAGGAGTGCACCGACTGGACCGAAGCGCAGGAGCGGCAGCTCGCATCTTTGTTCGAAGAATTCGAGAAATACAACGGCATCATCGTGAACAAGCTCGGCCGTTTCATTGAGGCGAACAAACTCGCGTAACGGCCGTCGCTAATGAAGTTTCTTGTCTACTGGACTTCCGCTTCCGCGGGAATGACGATATCCACGCGGTTCCTTTAGCAGCGCGCTTGCGCGTGAATTGCCGGGGCGGCTAGCATTCGGCGACCGCTCACCTGGAACAAACTACCCAAAAGCGAACAAAGACCATGCTTGAACTGCTGACCGATCCGGCGGCCTGGGCCGCCTTTTTTACGTTGACCGCGCTCGAGCTCGTCCTCGGCATCGACAACATCATTTTCATCGCCATCCTCACCGATCGATTGCCCGCCGGAAAAAGGGAACTCGCGCGGCGGATCGGGCTGGGGCTGGCCATGTTCATGCGCATCGGTCTGCTGCTGGTGCTCGCCTGGATCATAGGTCTGACCAAGCCGCTGTTTTCGGTGCTGGCCCAGGAGATCTCCGGCCGGGATTTGATTCTCTTGGTGGGCGGGCTTTTTCTGCTATGGAAAAGCACCATGGAGATCCATCAGCTGATGGAGGGCGAAGAGGGCGGCTCCTCGACCACGGCACCGGCCACCTTCGGCGGGGTGATCGTTCAGGTAATCATGCTGGACGTGGTGTTTTCGCTGGACTCCATCATCACCGCGGTCGGCATGGTGGATGAAATCGAAATCATGGTCGCCGCGGTCGTGACCTCCGTCGCTCTGATGATGGTCTTTGCTGGTCCCGTCGCGCGCTTCGTCTCCCAGCACCCGACCATCAAGATGCTCGCGCTTTCGTTCCTGTTCATGATTGGCATGGTTCTGATCGCGGACGGCCTTGGTCATCACGTGCCCAAGGGCTACATCTACTTCGCGCTGGTGTTCTCGCTGACGGTCGAAATGCTCAATCTGAGGCTCAGAAAGAAGCGCGGCGTACCAGTGAAGCTGCACCAGCGCTACGTGCGCAACGGGGCGTGATGGCTTAATCCCCCTCGAAACAGGCGTTTAGGCACGAAATCGACTACGATTGGATGGCGAGCAAAACGTTTTGACACCGGCGGCGCTGTCCGATTTATTCAATGCCCCATCAACTGATGCAACTCAGGCTGAGGGAAACCCATGGCGGTCAACGCGGCTTTTCCCTCGTGGAGGTCGCCATTGTGCTGGTGCTGGTCGCACTGTTGATGGCGGGCTTTCTAAAAGGCCAGGAGCTGATTCACAGCAGCCGGGTGAAAAAACTGGCAGACACGTCGACTGGAGTTCGCACGGCCTACCTGGCTTTTGTCGATCGCTACAACAAGATCCCGGGTGACTGGGACGCCGCCAAAGCAAGCGTCGGCATCGGCGCCACGATCGACAATCCAGGGACGAGCATCATCACCGCCGACAACGGCCGCCTCGACAATCCATCCGGAGCCAACGCTTATGCTGAGCCCAACGCGCTTTGGGAACAGCTGGCAAAGTCGAAGATTATTAACGGCAGCTATTCAGGAGCGAATGCGGAGCCTACCTCGAGCAACGGATTGACGCCCTTGAATGTCTACGGAGCGCCGATAATCGTCGGTATCACCAACGAGTTTCAGGACCTGGATTTGCCGCCGCCGGCGATGCTTCACGTATACACCGGCCGATTCGTTCCGGTTTCCGTCATGCGGGAGCTGGACGTCAAGGTCGATGACGGTTTTCCCCTGTCGGGTTCCCTGCGCGCGACGGAAACCACCGCCACGGTCTTCACCGGTGGCCCCTCCGGCTGGGGTGGAATGGACTCCAATTGCGTTGACAGCGCTTCGGTCCCCAACTGGAATGTCACCGCTTCCTCCGGGGACTGCAACGCGGTTTTAATGTTTTAATACGGGGACAGTATACTTATTTCCATAAGCTGGCTTGTTTACAAGGAGGTAACGAGATGGCCAGGATGGCTCGCGTTGTTGTTCCTTTTTATCCGCACCATGTCACCCAGCGGGGGAATCGTCGCCAGCAGACCTTTTTCAGCGACGACGACTACGCCACCTATCTCACGCTGCTGTCCAAGTTCTGCCGCAAGGCCGGCACTCGGGTTTGGGCTTATTGCTTGATGCCCAATCACGTGCACCTGGTGATGGTGCCATCGCGCGTCGATGGGCTGCGCGCGGCGCTCGGCGAGGCCCACCGACGCTATACGCTCGCGATCAATTCCCGCAACGAATGGCGGGGACACCTTTGGCAGGAACGGTTTCACTCCTTCCCGATGGAGGAGACCTATCTGCTCGCTGCGGTGCGTTATGTGGAACGTAATCCAGTGGCGGCGGGGCTGTGCCGGCGGGCGGAAGACTGGCCGTGGTCGAGCGCAAGAGCGCATGCGCAGGCGGAAGACGATGACCTGGTGGAAGTTGCGCCGATGCTGTCGCGGATCGACGACTGGGGCGCATATCTATCGGCTGGCGGCGACGACGGGATCGGATCCCACATCCACAAGCACGCCCACACCGGCCGGCCTCTGGGTGACAACGAGTTTCTTCAAACGCTGGAGAAGATCACCGGTCGAACGCTGACACGACGCACGCCCGGGCGAAAAAGGAAGGCATGACGAAATAGGTATACTGTCCCCGTAATTCCCCAGAATTTCGTTTCTTTTTTCCGCGTGAGCCGGAAGAGGGCGGCGCCTTTTCTTGAATCGACCTTCGGCTCGATGCATTGAAACTGCTCGCATATTGGCGCGAATACGAATAATCTTTCCCGACTAAAAACAAACGGTTCCCGCGAAATTTGTTCCTAAAAGAAACTGCGGGTGATTCGACCCGACGCGCCGGGAACCTGATGAGAAGCTGTTCCGGACGGCCGTTCCCCGTGTTTGTAAAGATGAACTCGGCGGGCAGGACGTAACCGGAGCAGGGGGTCGGTGAGGGAGCCGTAACGAGGGCGGAAAAGAAGCCGCAGCCGGGAGCGGTTCCGGGTAACGGATCGCGGCCACGCAGTCAGGCCCGGACTTTTTTATTGCTCGCCTTTCCGATTTCGAAACCTTTCACGCTCGAGGAGCTGACGCTCCATCCGTGTTGGTTCGGCGTCAGCCTGGAGCCATGACGAGAGCCGGCAGCCTGGTTTACTTCCAGAAGGATCGGACGGAGCGCGTAATCGCCACCGCCCGGGTGGCGTTGGCTTTTGCCGGGTTTTTCGCGGTCTGGCTCGATCCCACCGAACCCGCACGCCACGAAGACATCGCCTACGGTGTTCTGCTTAGTTACGCCGTCTACGCTGTTGCGGTCGCGATCTTCGTTTGGCAAACGGAGGTGCCCGCCAGGTTGGGACCGCTCACGCACGTTGCTGACCTGATCGCCTTCGCTCTTTTCATTTACTTCAGTCACGGTCCCAACAGTCCGTTTTTCACCTTCATGCTGTTCGCGCTGCTCGCCGGGAGTCTGCGCTGGCAGTGGCGGGGCGCGCTGTGGACGGCGACGGGAGCCATGGCCTTTTTTCTCGCCATCGGAATCTACACCGCCAACGTTCAGCACGAGGCTTTCGAACTCAACCGCTTCATCATCCGTTGCGTCATCCTCGTCGTAGTTGCGGTACTGCTCGGCTACTTCGGATCCTACGAGCGCCGGGTTCGAACAGATATCCAGAAGCT
This sequence comes from Gammaproteobacteria bacterium, assembly GCA_041605275.1. Taxonomy (GTDB): domain Bacteria; phylum Pseudomonadota; class Gammaproteobacteria; order HK1; family HK1; genus CAMYJH01. The sequence goes on along the minus strand of JBFIYQ010000128.1, from coordinate 3,851 downwards.
GTCCGCTACGCCACCCGCCCGGGATGCTGGTCTTGAAGGACTGCTCGAAGCGTTGCTGGCCTGGGCGGCGGAGACCACCGGCAGCCGGCGGGCGCTGATCGCGTGGGAGGAGCCCGAAGAACCCTGGCTCAACCTGGGACTCTGGGACCAGGCGCTGCGCTACAGCCGGGAGCGACCGGATGCGTTTCAGCCGCTGGTGGCGGAGCCGTTTTCACACGCCGGTTTCCTTTGTCAGGTCGCCGGCGAGCAGAATCCGGTCATCCTGGTCGCGAAAGCCAAGGGCTCGAACCGATGGCACGGGGATCCGGTGAACCCCGATCTTGTGCGCCGCTTTTCCATCGCATCCCACCTCTCGTTTCCACTGAATTCCGAATCGTTCGGCGGCCGGCTTTTCCTCCTGGACAAGCCCGGAATGACCTCCGACGACCTGGTGCTCGGCGATCTGGTCGCCCGCCATATCTCCAACCGGCTCGATCATTTCTATCTCCAACAGCAATTGAAACAGTCGGCTTTGCTGGAAGAGCGCATGCGCGTCGCCCGGGACATTCACGACGGGGCGCTTCAGGCGCTGGCCGGGGTGGCGCTGGAGATTGAGACGCTCTTGCGTGAACCGGCGAAAGACAACAAAGCGACGCGCGCGCGGCTTCTTGAGCTTCAGCAGAGCCTGGTTGCCGAGCAGCGCAACCTGCGCAACCTGGTGGAGCAGCTGCGGGCGCGGGATGCCGGCACGGTCCCGCTGAGCGGCAGCTTGACCGAGGGAATCGAAGCGCTTGGACGGCAGCTCGCGCGGCGAAGAAGCCTCAAGGTCGAGTGGTCGCCGGAGGGACTCGAGTCGATCCCTTCAAAGCTCTCGAGCGATGTCTATTTCCTGCTGCAGGAAGCGCTCAACAACGCCGCCCGCCACGCGGGCGCTTCCGTCGCCCGGATCGGGATCGAGCCCGACGCGGAATCGGTGACGATTACGGTGGGCGATAACGGGCACGGGTTCCCGTTCAAAGGCCACTACGACCACGCCACATTGGCCGCGCTCCACGTGGGGCCGGCGACGCTGAAGGAGCGCGTCGCCTCCCTGGGCGGGCGCCTCAGCGTCGATTCCAACGAAAGCGGCACGAAAATCACCATGACGCTTCCCGTCGAGGTTCCGGTGAAGGCCTGATGCCGATCCGAATCGTCATCGCCGACGACCATCCGCTGATGCTCGATGCCCTCGAGCGCCTGTGCACCACCGAGCCCGATCTCGAGGTGGTGGCCCGCTGCAGGGACGGCGAAACGGCGTTCGACGCGGTGCGCCGACAAAAGCCGGACATCGTGGTGCTCGACGTGCGCATGGGCCGCATAGACGGGATCGCGGTGCTGCGGGAGATTAATAAGGAGAAGCTTCCGACCCGGGTGGTGCTTCTCACCGCCGAACTCGGCGAGGACGCGCTGCTGGAGGCCACCCGCCTGGACGTGGGCGGCATCGTGCTGAAAGAGATGGCGCCCCAGCTCCTGCTGCGCTGCATCCGCAAGGTGCACGCCGGCGAGCAGTGGCTCGAGAACCGCTCCGTCGCCCGCGCCTTCGAGAAGCTGATCAAGCGCGAAGCCGCCACCGGCGCCGTTGCCAAGATTCTCACCACACGGGAGATCGAGATCGTGCGCCTGGTGGCCAGCGGCGCCCGCAACAAGGAGATTGCGTCGCAACTCTCCATCACCGAAGGCACGGTGAAGATCCATCTCCACAACATCTACGAGAAGCTCGACGTGCAAAGCCGCCTCGAGCTGCTGGTCACCGCCCGGGAAAAAGGCCTCGTCTAGCCGGTCAGCCTCCTCGCTATATCGTTCGATATAGCCCGTTCCTATATCCAAATGTCTAGGGAAATTTAACCGTTTCCTTATGGTGCGCCCGTCACCGCTTTCCTAAAGTCGCGTTCGCAATTCGCAGTGACTCCGAGGGAACGGTGAAGCGTGGCGAGCGACGGCAATCCCAGCGGACCGAGATCGTGCTCCCTGTGGAGCACGAGAAGGGACGCGGATGGACACGCAATGTCAGCGGGACGGGCGCGTACTTCGTGAGCGAGCAGCGGTTCGCCGCAGGCGCGCACATCAAGTTCATCCTCCCGCTCCGTCATGCAGACCCCGAGCGCGTAGTGCGCGTCACTTACGAAGGAGACGTGGTTCGAGTTGACGAACGCGCCGGAAGGTTTGGCGTAGCCGTCGCAATCACGTCGTACCGCATGAAGGATGACGACTCCGGCATTCCGAACTAGAAGTCGTCAGCGACCGGGCGGGAAAGAATTCAACGAATTTGCGGAGGTTCGGTTTCGTGCACGTTCAGGCACAGCGTGCCGAGTACTTTTGATTAATGTGCGATTGAAACTGAGTTTGACAGGAGATATCTGAACAAATGAACACTAAAAAGAAGTTTAACTGGCTGCACGCCGTCAGCTGTGTGACCGCGGCGGCGGCCGTTTTCGCCTTCGCGATGCCTCAGGCAGAAGCGCAGTCAAAAGGTAAAAACGGCACCACGCTGGCGGCGTCGAAGACGCTCGACATCTGCGTGGTGGACGAGAACACGTGGCGCTATTCAGGTGAGGTTTCGGTATGGAATGCAGGCGCTGTGGATACTCAGGGTCTGAATTTCGTGGATACAATCCAGAACAATCTTGATAACGGTGCAGGTTTTGTCGCGGCGATTGATTGCAGTAATTTTGATCCCGCGCTGCAGGAAATACCCGCAGGCACGACGCTGGAGACGGCAACGGTATTTAAGTACATGTGCGAGGCAAGTCCCCTGGAGGGATTTATCCGCAACAGTGTTGTTGTCACCATTCTTAACCATTCTGGCTCGCTTGGAACCCCCAAGGGCCCGAACCCGAAAGCGACATGGACTGGTGGTGAACCGCTTGCGTGTGAACAGGATTGTGGCTGCGTGTTAAGCCACGGATTCTGGAAGCGCCACTCCTGGCCCGCTGGGTTTGAGCACGATCCAAGTGAACAATTCTACTTCGCCAGCAAGACAATTTGTGTCGATAAGTGCAACGGTCCTCCAAGAGATCGCGTATTACAAACTCTGAACTTATCCTGGGAAGACGTACTGGAGCCTCCCGGTGGTGTAGGCGGCAACGGTTACTTCATTCTGGCGCAACAGTACGTCGCGGCTGCTCTTAATCAGGCCAGCAACGCGTGCACACCTGATGGAGTATTGGAAGTCTTCGCAGCCGCTACTACTTGGTTCTCCGAAGATTCTAACTCGCCTGATCAAAAATGCCCAAATGCGAGTTCGTGCGGAACGCAGAAGACTTGGGCCGGAATTCTGGATAGCTATAACAATGGCGAATATCCCGGCGGGCCGGCACACTGCGGCAGCTGAAAACGCGCCATTAGCATTACACGGGAACGTGTAGAAACAACCGGCAGGGCGGGCAACCTCCCTGCCGGTTTTCTTTTTGCGACCTGGAAATTTCAGCTGGAGTAGATGTAAGGCGCATCCGCCTCCGCAGCGCTACGGCGCGGGCGAAGTGTATCGCGCTGAAACAAAAAAATGATGCCAGGCACTATTTATGGTGCGTGGTGCGCGCGGCGCACCCTACATGGATTTCCAGAACGCTCTATAAGATTCGCGGGCTAGCCCGCTCCCACAGGCGTCGGGCGTAACTTGCCGACGTAGGGCGCAATAGCGAATCGTATTGCGCCAAAACCTAATAAATAGTGCCAGGCACTATTTTCCGCCAGCGCTGAAAAAAGGTGCCAGGCACCATTTTTCCCCACTCCCCGGAAACGCTACACTGTGGCCCGTTTTGACCAGGCGGCCTAGTTCAAGATGAGCAAAATCCGGGGAATCGTGCTCGCTGGAGGCAGCGGCACGCGGCTTT
>JBFIYQ010000127.1:0-7703 GCA_041605275.1 Gammaproteobacteria bacterium | reverse complement strand
TCCATGCGTCACGTTTGGTCGGAATTCTTCAAGGGCCTGGTGCCGCCGGCGGCGCTGGTGTTCGCCGCGTTGGGAAGCATCATGTTCGGCTTTGCGACGCCCACCGAAGGCGCCGGCTGCGGCGCTGCCGGAGCGCTCTTGCTGACGCTCGCCTATCGCAAGCTGACCCTGCACGGACTGCAGAAGTCACTGGTCAAGACCCTGGAGATCTCTACCCTGATCCTGTTTCTGGTGGCGGCGTCCAACTTTTTCGGTGCGGTGTTCTCCCGCCTCGGCACGCCCACTATGTTGACCGAGTTCCTGCTGACCCTGGAACTGCCGCCGATGGTGATTCTGCTCATCATCATGGCGCTCATTTTTCTGCTCGGCTGGCCGCTGGAGTGGGTGCCCATTGTTTTGATTATCATCCCGATCCTGCTGCCGCTGCTGGTTCAGCTGGACATCAACCTGCTGTGGTTCGGGATACTCGTCGCGGTAAATCTGCAGACCGCCTGGCTGTCTCCCCCTGTGGCTTTATCCGCCTACTTTCTCAAGGGGGTGGTCCCTGAATGGGACCTCAAGGACATTTATAAAGGCATGATCCAGTTCATGGGCATTCAGCTGCTCGGCCTGATTCTTCTGCTTATCTTTCCCCAAATTGCGCTGTGGCTGCCGGGCGTGATCTACGGCAACTGAACGCCACGCTGTGCACGGCGAGACCCGAGCTTGCTTGAGCAGCCTTGTATCTAACTCATTCCGGTGGCTTTCGCTGATCGGTTGCGCGGACGGAGCAGCGCCCCGAAAATTGATTTGCGCCCTTAACGTGGATAAAAGGATCTCCCCATTTCTGTCGCAGAATTAAGCGCATTCCTCCAGGTCATCCTCGTAGATCTGGTGCTCGCGGGCGACAACGCCATCGTCATCGGCATGGTGGCGGCGGGGCTGCCGCAAGCGGACCGCAAAAAGGTCATCTTTGCCGGCATCGCCGCGGCCACTGTGATGCGCATCATGTTCGCGGCGGTCACGGTTCAGCTGCTGCAGATTGTCGGCCTGGTGCTCGCCGGAGGACTGCTGCTGCTGTGGGTGTGCTGGAAGCTCTGGCGTGAGATTCAGGAGCAGCGCGCGCATCGAAAGGCCGCCAGTGAGCCGCAAGCGGCTGCGGCGGCGAAGCCGACCAAGACCATGCGCCAGGCGGTTACCCAGATCGTCATCGCCGACCTCTCCATGTCCCTGGACAACGTGCTGGCCGTCGCCGGGATCGCGCGCGATCACGTCTGGGTGCTGGTGTTCGGACTGGTCCTTTCGGTAGCGCTGATGGGACTGGCCGCCACCTGGATCGCCCGGCTGCTGGAGCGCCACCACTGGATCGCCTATGTGGGCCTGGCGGTAATCTTCTACGTGGCTGTCAGCATGATCGTCGAAGGAGCGCAGGATGTGACCGTATGGGCGGAGAACTCGTGATGTCGGCCGGCAACACCCGGCGGCGGTAACTTATTTCCAGACGGAATAACCAAATGGCGCTTTATTCTTTCCCTTCATAGTCGCCCCCTTGCTAGCCTCGTTGACCCCATCGGGCACTTGCCCGAGCCGGGAATTTCGCCTCGAGAGGCCGGCATGTATCAGTACGACGAATTTGACCAGAAGCTCGTCAACGAGCGCGTCGAGCAGTTCCGAGACCAGGTGCGCCGCTTCCTGGGCGGACAGATTGGCGAGGAAGAGTTCAAGCAGCTGAGGCTCCGAAACGGCCTCTATATGCAGCGCCACGCCTACATGCTGCGGGTGGCGATTCCCTACGGCCTGTTCACCTCCCGCCAGCTGCGCATGCTGGCCCACATCGCGCGCACCTACGACCGTGGCTTTGGTCACTTCACCACCCGCCAGAACATCCAGTACAACTGGCCGGAGCTCGAAGACGTGCCGGACATCCTCGCCGAGCTCGCCAGCGTGCAAATGCACGCCATTCAGACCAGCGGCAACGCGGTGCGCAACATTACCTCGGATCATTTTGCCGGGGTTGCCGCCGACGAGCTCGAGGATCCGAGGCCCTATTGCGAAATCCTCCGCCAGTGGTCCACGCTACACCCCGAATTTTCCTGGCTGCCGCGCAAATTCAAAATCGCGGTGAGCGCGGCCTCCAGCGACCGCACCGCGTCGCTGCTTCACGACATCGGCCTGCAGATTATCGAGAACGCTTCCGGCGAGCGCGGTTTCCGCGTCCTGGTGGGCGGCGGTATGGGCCGTACTCCGGTGATCGGAAAAGTGATCCGGGAGTTTCTGCCCCGGATCCACATGCTCTCCTACGTGGAGGCCATCCTGCGGATCTACAACCTGCTCGGGCGACGGGACAACATTCACAAGGCGCGAATCAAGATCTTGGTCAATCAGCTTGGAATCGACCGATTCCGCGAACTGGTGGAGGAAGAGTGGCTGCGCATCCGAGACAGCGCCCTTTTACTCGACGAGAATGAGATTGCGCGCATTCAGGCGCACTTCAATCCGCCCCGGTACGAACGGGTGGACGGCGAAGACTCGGGGTTCAAGCAGCAGCTTCACACCAATCCGTTTTTCGCCAGCTGGTACAAGCAGAACACCCGCCCCCACAAGGTGAGCGGTTACCGCACCGTGATCGTTTCACTCAAGGCGCCGGGTGTCCCGCCAGGCGACATCACCGCGGACGAGATGGACGCGCTGGCGGAACTCGCCGATCGCTTCAGCTTCGGCCAGCTACGCGCCACCCATGATCAGAACCTGGTGCTCGCGGACGTGCGCGATTCGAAACTCCCAGAGCTTTGGCGGGAACTTTCCCGTAATCGTCTGGCAACGCCGAATATCGGCACCCTGAATGACATGATCTGTTGTCCAGGACTGGATTTCTGCTCGCTGGCCAACGCCGGCTCTATTCCCATCGCCAAGCAGATCAACGAGAAATTCGATGCGCTCGACTATCTCTATGACATCGGCGAGATCCAGCTGAAGATGTCGGGCTGCATGAACGCCTGCGGTCACCACCACGTGGGCCACATTGGCATCCTTGGCGTGGATAAGAAGGGCGAGGAGTGGTACCAGCTGACCCTCGGTGGTTCCGCCGGCAATGATGCCGCCCTGGGGGACCGTCTTGGTGCCGCCATCGAGAAGCATCGGGTCGCCGACGTCATCGGAGAAATCCTCGAGGTATATCTGGAGCAGCGCAAAGAAGGCGAGCGCTTCATCGATACCTATCGGCGCGTGGGGCTGGCGCCGTTCAAGGAAAGGGTCTATGCGGATAATTCGAAATCGAACGATACAGAGCGACGACTGGCAGCTATCGCCTGAGCTGGGCGGCGACCCGGAGTCGTCGGCGGCCGGCGTCCAGCTGATCGTATCCCTGTCGCGTCTGGTCAACGAGGCCGAAGCGCTGTTTGACCAAGACACGAAAGTCGGCGTGCTGCTGAAGCCCGAGGATGATTTGTCCGAGGTCGAGCCCTATCTCTCCAGCCTGGCCCTGATTGCCATTGAGTTCCCCAAATTCAACGAGGGGCGAGGTTATTCCCGGGCTCGGCTGCTTCGCAGCCGCTACCGCTTTCGTGGGGAGCTACGGGCGGTAGGAGACGTATCCCGTGATCGACTTGCGTTTTTGGAGCGCTGCGGGTTCAACGCCTTCGTGCTGAGACCCGGCGAGTCGCTGGAGGCGGCGCTGCCGGCATTCCGCGAGATCTCGCTTCGCTACCAGCCTGCAGAGGATGCGGCGGAAACGGTAGGGTCGCTCCGCCGCCAGCAGGTGGCCAGCATGCGCTGAGCAGCGCTCGTCGTCCGAACCCGATTCTCAGTTCCGAGCCCGAGTCTAAAGGCGACCCTGGCGGGGCGTGACGGCTGTCGCAGTTCGGCGACGCTTTTCAATCTCCCCACCTCCGTCGGCGGGCTTTTTGACGCTTCCGGCCTGAACCTTATTCTCCATCAAATTCAGTAGCTTATGTAACAACGCCGTCGATTTTCGCAGCACATTCCCGCGCTGGCATGGAACCTGCTTCGTCCTCTGCACGAATTCATAAGCAGAGGATAAGAAAATGCAAAGCGTACTGATTTCGGAGCGGGAGCGACTGAGCGTAGACGTGGAGTCGTTAGGTCGGGTCCTCGCCAGCCAGCCCCGCCCTTTGGGACTCAAGCAGCGGGCCAAGTCGGCCTTCTTAAAGCAGCTTCACGCCTACAAGTGCGAGCGGCTCGAAGACCTCAGTGATGGCCTCGGCAGGGCGCATTCCGCCCGCGACGACGAGGCGAAGCGTATCGGGAGAATTTAAGCGTGGCGCTGCCCAAAGAAAAAAGCTCGACCGCCAAGGTGCTGAGCTTCAGGCCGGCTCAGGACCGCGTCGATACGGCGAAGCGCCGGGAACAATTCGATCGCTCTAAAGCTGAGGTCGAAGCCGGGCGGCAATTCGTCAATTGTTTAGAAACGCTTTCGCAGTTTCGGCAAAAAGAGCCGAGCGAGGCGGAGATTATGGATGCCCTGGATCAGGCTCTGAGATGCGTCGTGGAGGCGACCTGCGCCGATGACGGTGCGGTGATGATTATGGACGAATCCAACGGCGATCTGATCTTCGCTCTGACGTACGGGAATGTCCCTAAGGAGAAACTGCTGTGGAAGCGGGTACCCGCGGGCCAGGGCGCGGCCCAGTGGGTGGCGACGCATCGGCGCGGCGCGATCGTAAACAGCGCTTTGAACGACGACAGGTTTTATCGGGGTATCGATATCGCCAGCGGTTATCATACCCGTTCGATTGTCGCCGTGCCTTTGCTCGACGGAGACAAGGCGATCGGAGTCATCGAGGTCCTGAACAAGAAAGATGGAGAGTTTTTCTCTCTTAGCGATCAGAATCATCTGACGCTGATGGCACATCTCGCCTCGGGCTTGTTGACAAAGTTGCGGGATCGGGAGCCTGGGCAGGACTCCCAGAAGTAATCCATCGCGGCCCGGAAAATTCCTTCTTTCCTCAACTTCGGGCGCTGGCGTTCGTTTGCGCCCGGCCCGCATTTAAAGGAAGATTGTCGTTGCTTGTTCGCCCCGAGCAGCTAGCTCGGGCGCGCATTGTTCGACGGGCGGGGACCGATGGAAGGCAACACCTTATCTTCTGCAATTCAGCAGATTACCTCTGTAATAGTTCGACTGATCGGAATGTTGGTGCTCTTTGTCGGGCTTTACGTCGGTCTGAAAGTCATTCTGGAAGCATGGGGGCTATACCAGACTCCGGAGCGGATCGAGCCTTTCGCCGCCGCAATCGAACGCGGCTCAAATCTCGATCAGATTTTTTCCGCCACAGTTCAGCGAATGTCCACCGAAATCAGCGACGACGTGGTCAATCCATTGGGTGGAGCTCAAGAAAGTGACTCAAGCGCACAAAGCGGGAACCCGACGGCGATGCCTTCGACCTCGCCCAACAAGGGTCTTCGCCTCTCCTACTTCGCCGCCTGGCTGATCGTGATGATGTTGTTTTTAATCATCGGAAGCCTGGCCATGTCGGCCATTAGCACGGGAGGGCGTCTAGCTCTCTACGACACCGACATGAGAAAGTTCAGCCGCCAGCTGGCGCGCGATTTTTCGCGGATGAAGAAAGCAGCGTGAAGGGAAGGGTATGTAGTAGGTAGAATGTAGCGGAATCGGTTGACGCCTATCCCTCGCTTACTCATACATATTACGTTCCGCTTATTATCGCGCTTTCGGTCCGCCCTCTTTCAGTACATCGGTAATTCCACGTCCACGAACAGCGGATCCAGCGCGGCCCGGGTTCTGAGCTGAACCGCCGTATCCACCAGCTCACGTTTCAGGTGCGGTGCGAAGAGCTCGATGAAGTCGTAGGTATAGCCGCGCAAAAAGGTCGCCCGGCGAAATCCAATCTTTGTGGTGCTCGGCTCGAAAACTCCGCTTGTATCCAGGGCGCAAAGATCCTTGTCCTTTTCATCGTCGACCGCCATGCGCGCGATGATTCCGACTCCGATGCCCGCGCGTACGTAGGTTTTGATGATGTCCGCGTCGGTGGCTGTGAACGCAAGCTTGGGTTCCAGCCCATGTTTCTTGAAGGCGGAATCAAGCTGAGATTTACCGGTGAATCCGAAAACGTAGGTGGCCAGGGGGTGCTCGGAAAGGGCCTCGAGGGTAAGCGGATTCACCTCGCATAAGGGGTGCCCTTTAGGCACCACCACCGCGCGCTGCCAGCGATAACAGGGCAGCATCACCAAGTCCTCGAAGTGCTCCAGCGCCTCCGTGGCAATGGCCAGATCCACCTTCCCCTCCATGGCGAGCTCGGCGATTTGCAGCGGCGTTCCCTGATGGAGCTGGATCGCCACCCGGGGATACTTGGTCACGAACTGCTTGATCACCCCCGGCAGAGCGTAGCGCGCCTGGGTGTGACTGGCGGCGATGGAGAGCTTCCCCCGGGTGGGATCGCTGAATTCCAGCGCCGCCTCCCGGATGGTGTCCACCTCGATGAGCGCCCGGTCGGCAAGCTCGATGATGGCCTTTCCCGCAGGGGTGATCCGGGTGAGCTGCCGGCCGTTACGCTCGAAGATCTGTACCCCCAGCTCGTCCTCCAGCTGCCGGATCTGCTTGCTTACCCCCGGCTGAGAGGTGTAGAGACTCTCGGCGGTGGCCGAGACGTTGAGCCCGTGGCGGGCCACGGCGGAGATGTAGCGGAGCTGCCGAATATTCATAAGAGCCGAGTTATATAACCAGGATGTATAAAAATAACGCTTTTAATTACAGAACGGTATATCCCCGCTCCCGGGACTCCCGCCAGCAGGGCGCCTAAAGACCGGCGGCAAACCGGCCGATACAGGGGTCAAGCGGCCCCATTGGGTCGTCACTGTTCATCCGCCATGGCCCAGGACGCTCCAAATCATGATTGAGCATGACGACAGCTCCTCGGAAGAGCTCAATGAGTCCGAGGCTACCGAGGAGTCTAAGGTCAGCGACACCTTCTTTCGTCACTACGAAGACCGGTTCGAGAGTGACTTCCGTCGCGCCTTTCGCGACGTCACCCGGCGGGCAGACGACAAGGAGGGAATCTCGCTGGACCCAAAGTCGCTTTACCGGGCTTTGTTCCTCCCCCAGGACGACGCCGATCCCGGTGACACGGTGCGGGAATCCTTTCGGGCGCTGGCGGAATCCACCGAAGAAGCGGAGGCCGTGCTCAAGCGGACCTGGATGATCATGGCGACCAACTTCATCGACTACCGAATGAAGAATGGCAGGGATCCGGAAGACGTGAGCGCGTTGCAGGAGATGCTGGAAGAGTATTCCGCGCTTTTGAACGACGTTTATCTGGACATGTCTCGCAATGTGGAGCTCGAGATCCCGGAAATCGACCGCGAGACCGAGGATCACTTCAAAATTGTCGGAAAGTTTCGTGAGTACTCACTGGAGGAATGTCCTCAGGAACTCAAGGAACGGTTGCGAATCTTCACCTGTTTCCGGGGAATTCCCGTGGATTCATCGGCGGACGTGATCAAAGTAGGTGAGTTCGATGTGACCTTTCGAGTTTCCCCGACGCAGGCCGCGATTTTGCAGCGCATGGGCCTCGCTCTGATCGAAAGTCCGCTGCATGGAACCGCCTACCGGGCATACTCTAACCATGTAGATTCGGCTGCGTGCGAAGTGACCTTCTCCCACTTCATCGAGCACGACGAGCCTATGGAAAGGAGAAGATTTCGTCGAGTTCGTCCCGAAAGACCCGTCGCCGCGTCCGTAGTCAAAGGAT
>JBFIYQ010000126.1:0-7715 GCA_041605275.1 Gammaproteobacteria bacterium | reverse complement strand
GGATCATCATCCCGGCGATCTGAATGCCGAGTCCGTCCATGGCCAACAGCACCGGAGCGAAGGTCAGCAGCACCGCGCCGGCGCTGTAGACGAAACGGCGCGCGCTTTTTCGCACCAGCCAGGGCACGGCAAAGGTTCCGCACAGGCTCACCAGGCTGACGACGAAAAACACCAGGCTTACCGACCAGGCGTCGCCCAGAAGGGAGAAGATCTGCAGCGGGATGACCGTAGCGAGCAGCGCGCGGGCTAGGGACTCGAGGGCAAAAAGAATGGCAAAGGCCTCGGCGCCCGGCTTTCGGACCCTCTGAATCCAGACTGGATGGCGCACGTACATGGCGCCGGAACTCCGCTAAAGCCCTGGGTTTCAGGAGTCCAGGGAAATGATGTCAATCGAATCGAGTGTAGCCACGGCCACATGGGTATGGAAGTGGGTGGAATCAAGAATTGTCGGCCTGCCGAAAGAAAAAAATTGCGCGGGCTTTCGGTTAAAGGCCGGAGCTTTGCTCCCGTTTGCCGCCCAGCGAAACGTGCAGCGCTGATTTTATGGCGCGCACGCATTTGAGCACCTCCGGGTCATCTCTCCGGGTGCTGTGCGCCGTCACGTCGAAGGTCTCGAGGATGCGTGCCGGTGCGCCCCCCAGAAGCAGAACCCGCTGGCCGAGGTAAACCGCTTCCTCGATGTCGTGGGTGACGAAGAGGATGGACTTGCCGGTTTCCCGCCAGATGCGCAACAGCTCGTCCTGGAGTCCCTGGCGGGTAATGGCGTCCAGGGCGCCGAAGGGCTCGTCCATCAGCAGCAGCGCCGGCTCGACCGCCAGCGCCCGGGCGATGCCCACCCGCTGGCGCTGCCCGCCGGAGAGCTGGTAAGGCCAGCGACCGCTGAATCCCGACAGTCCCACCAACTCCAGGGCGCTGTCGACCCGCTCCTGCTGCGCCGACTTGTTCAGCTCGAGCCCCTCCAGACCGAGGTGCACGTTGTCGGCCACGGTGCGCCAGGGAAAAAGTCGCGCCTCCTGAAACACCAAGGCGAACGGCCGTCGGGAGGGATCGTTGGGCACGTTGACCCGGAACGCGCCGGCCGCGGGTTTCAGCAGCCCGGCGATTATGCGTAGCAGAGTGGACTTGCCCGCGCCCGATGCTCCCACCAAGGTCACCAGCTCGCCTGTGGCGACGGCAACATTGATCGACTCGAACACGATGCCGGCGTGACCGTCGGGAAACGCCGCCGCCAGATCACTGGTCTCGATTACTGCTGCCATCTGAGCAGACGGCGCTGCACCAGCACGAAACCGAAGTCGCTCAAGCCGTAGAGCAGGGCGATGGTGAACATGTAGAGAATCACCACGTCGGTGGCCAGCAATCCCGAGGCCTCGATCATCCGCTGGCCGATACCGGCGATGCCGAAGAGTTCCGCCGCAACCACCGTCATCCAACCCTGGCCCAGGCCCGCGCGAAGACCGCCGAGAATGCCGGGGGCCGCCCCCGGCAGAATGACCTTGCGCAAAAGCGCGATGAAGGAACGGTGGCCGAAGGCGCGGGCCACCTCGATCAGGTCCTTGTCTACCGACTGAACCGCGCTCATGGCGGTAAAGTAGTTGATCCAGAAAATGCCGATGGAAATGATGAACACCGCCGCGGTTTCCGTGACCCCGAACCAGATGATGGCGAAGGGGATCCAGGCGAGCGGCGGAATCGGTCTCAAGACCCTGGCGATCCAGGCCTGCGATGCCTCGACCCGGGGAAACAGCGCCACCGTCATGCCGGTGACCACCCCCAGCAGCGAGCCCAGAAAAAGACCGAGCGAGTAGTGGCTTAACGAGGCCACCACCATACGCTGCCAGAAACCGTTCTGGATCTCCGAGACGAGGGTGCCCGGCAGCGTGCTCGGCGGCGGCAGCAGGATGGGGGAGACAAGCCCGCTGCGAGATGCGAGCTCCCAGACAGCGAGAAATCCCGCCAGGCCCGCAAGCGAGAGCCCGAGCGCGCCGACCCGTTTCACTGCGCGGCGGTGACCTTATCGTAGATGCTGGTGTCGAACAGCTCGTCCAGCGGCACCTTGCGTTTCTGCGCCCCGATTTCCAACTGAAAAGCATGCATGAGTTTCGTCGGCTCGATGATGCGGTGGGGATTGGCCTCGAAGTTGCTCGACGGTGACACCATCGCCTTCTCGATGGTCGCCAGAGGCACCAGACCTTTGCCCACGAACTCGAGCACGTGTTTCGCCGCGCGCTTGGGATCCTCGTTGATCCAATTTGTCGCCCGCACCTGCAGTGCAACAAGTTTTTCAATCGCCTCGCGTTTGTCCGAAAGCGCGGATTCGCGCACGGCGACGACGGACCCCGGCTGGTTCGGCAGCATCTCGCTGGCTCGGGCGATGACCTTCGAGCCCGGCACCCGCTCCTGCACGATGGTGAGAATGGGTTCGAGAATGGACGCGGCGTCCACCGATCCCGCCAGCAGCGCCTGCTGCACGCGGCTCGCGCCCATGCCGATGAGCTCTACGTCGTCTTCGCTCAGTCCCACGACTTTGATCAGCCAGTGGCGGCCGACGGTGTCCGGAACCGAGCCCTTGGGCAGGCTGGCGATTTTGACCTTGCGGCCCTTGTCGGCAGTGAAGCGGCGGATTCCCTCGGCCGCGCCGTACTTCTCCGCGTATTGCGCGAACTCGGGATTGGCAATGAGTCCGATCTGCTCGACGATGCCCGAAGCCACCACCTTGATGGGAACGCCCTTGGAGCGGGCCACCATGGCGGGGCCGATTCCGAAATAGACCACGTCCATCTTGCCCGAGGCCAGCGCCTGGACGATGGCGGGGCCGGAGGAAAAGCGGGTCAGCTCGAGCTTGAGTGCGGCGTCCCGGGTCCAGCCCTCGCCCTCCATCACGAACAGTTGGCTCATGGGAATGATGGGGATGTAGCCGACGTCCAGGGTGGTGTCAGCCCGCGCTGAAATCGTTCCGGCGATCAGGACGGCCGCGGCGATCAGCGTGCGAAAGAAATTCTTTGATTTGTACATTTTCATTGTTGCAGTCCTCATGACGGAACCAGAATTCAGGCCGGAATCGGCAAAGGATACGCGGATAGCAGCGGGTTCGGTACAGCGACTGGTCATATACCGGTGCCGCGATGGCATGGGCCGGGGAAGGCGTATACCGGCTATCGATGCACGGGCTGGCCGCGAAGCCAGGCGACATAGTCGTCCACCGCGTGGGCAAGCGGTCGTGCCGACCATCCGGTATCGCTTTGGATTCTTGAGATGTCGTAGGCGCCGAATCGGCCGTGCCTCAGGTTTGGGTCCTGGCTCACATCTGAAGGATCATTGCTTGCCACTTCCTCGATTCGCAGCGACGTTATGGATCTTTTGAAGGCGTCGATCAGGTCGCGGATGCTTTTCAGCTTCCCGGCGGCGATGTTGTACATCGGGTAGCGCAACGAACCGGCGGTCAGCAGCGCGATGACGGCTGCGGCCACGTCGCCGGCGTGAACGAAGTCGCCGACGGCGTCGAGGGAGCGCACCCGCACCGGCTTGCCGGCGAGCCCAAGTTCGGCGATGACCCTGGGCGGGGATCGTACCGCCCGGCTGGGCGATTCGCGGTCCATGGGACCGAAAACTCCGGACAGCCGAACCGAGACCGCCGGCAGTCCCAGATGCTTGGCCGCGTAGTCGGTGAAAAGCTCGCTTACGTGTTTGGTGATGGCGTATATCCCCGCCGGGGCAACGAATCCGTCCTCCGGCAGCGGATCGGGACCCTGGCCGGCGTACACCGATCCGGAGCTCACGTTCACCACGCGACGCAATCTCGGCAGCGCCGCGGCCCAATCGAGCACGTTGAGCGTGCCGTCGATATTGACGTCGATGCTCTTTCGCGCGCCGCTCAGGCCCGGGCGTCCGCGACCCTCGGCGTGCACCAGGCGGTCGATGGAGGTGACCGTTGCGCCGTGAACGACGCCGACGACGTCGTCGCGCTGATCCAGGTCGCGCCAGAGACCAAGATCCAGAATGTCCGCCCGGTAAAACTCGATGCGATTGATGACCGGGTCGAAAAATCGATCGGCCTCAGAGTCCGGCGACGCGGCGTCTATGGCCAGCACCTTCGCGTCGGGACTGCGCTCGAGCCACTGGCGCACCACGTGACTCATGACGAAGCCCGTGGCCCCGGTGACCAGCAGCGTTCCCGCGCTATTCACCAGAAATCAGACGAACCAGTCGGCGTGGAAGACTCGAAGCGCCACGGCCACCGCGATCCCGACGATGACCGCGGGCAGGGAGAAATGTCGCAGCCCGCGCAGGGTGTGCCTGCCCGTCAGCGGAAAAAACGGCGTGCCCGATAAAAAGCGGCGGTAGCTTTTGCCTCGCGTCTTTTTGTGGCGCAGATCCTGATGCCAGGATCCGATCAGGGCGAAAAGCGGAAAGCCTGCGAAGAACGCCACGTCGCTGGCGTAGCCGTTGGGGACCAGGTGCACCAGCCCCCACAGTCCGATGCCCATGAACAGCGGGTGCCGTGTGATGTCATGGATGGGACGATGCAGCACCCTCCTCATGCCCACGGTGGCGGGGCTGGGATTGAAATAACCGGCAGCGATAAGAATGAATGCGATAGCGTTGCCCAGGTACAACAAGCCTCGCACGGCGTCGTTGGTCGGCACGTTCCAAAGCAGCGGTCCGGCGTGCTTGTTCTCGAAATAGACCCAGATTAGGGGAATGAAGGTGGCGATGGCGACGACGGAATAGAGACCGCGAAACGGCCACTCGCCCATCTTTGTCACCAGTTTCGTGCGCACGGGCGTTGCCGATAACACCATGTGGCTTGCGGCGAAAGCAACCCAGAAAACGGCGATCAGGAGTGTGGCCTTCACGGTAACGGGACCCGGACCGTCGGAGCGCAAAAAAAGGCGCGGGCGATAAAGATAACCCAACCTCACCTTGCGCGGTGAGAGGATTTTAACAGACCGTCGTTTAAAAACGCCTTGGCGCTAAGTCCGCGGTACCGCGCTCGCCCCCGGGATCCGGGACCCGCGTGATACATTTAGACGCCTGGCCTCGAGTTTTTCGTCCATGTCGCGAATCAAAGCCGAAGGCTTCGCCTATCTGGCCGCCTTCACCCTGTGCATCCCCGCCGCCAACTGGCTCATCGGCAATCTGGGCACGGTGTGCCCCCAGGACGCGCCCTGTTTGATCCCAGTGGCCCCCGGCGTCATGGCGCCAAGCGGGGTGGTGATGGTCGGGCTGGCGCTGGTTTTCAGGGATCTGGTACAGCGGCGACTGGGCCGCGCCTGGGCGGTGGGCGCCATTCTCGCCGGCGCGCTGCTGTCCGCGCTGCTGGCCCCGCGGGCGCTGGTGCTGGCTTCCGGCGCCGCCTTCCTGCTGTCCGAGACGGCGGATTTTGCCGTCTATACCCCGCTGCAGGCGAAACGCCTGGTGCTGGCCGTGGCCTTAAGCGGCGCGGTGGGCGTGGTGGTGGACAGCGTGGTTTTCCTATATCTCGCCTTCGGCAGTCTCGACTTCCTGCTGGGCCAGGTCATCGGTAAAGCATGGATGATCGTTTTCAGCCTGCCGTTCATCGTCTGGCTTCGGAACGCCGACGCCCGACGGGGAATTCAGCCGGCCTAGTCACGTCGCTGCCCGCGGCGGTCGAAATATTCCCCGCCGCCAAGCGGTCTAGGGGGTATGAAGCTGGCTTATGGCCGATAAGCAGGAGGAGCCGTGGCGGACGCGGGTCATCGTCAGCCTGGCTGAGGAAAAGACGCGGCCGCCTCATGTGGCGCTGCAACATTCGCCGCCTCCACAACACCGATCAAAAGGAAAAGAACAGCCCCTTGAGCAGTCCTCGGGCGTGAGACATATGTGAGACATATGTGACGCGATTTCGAAAGACCGCGCGTAGATTCAAGCAATCCCGACGGCCGGGCGGCGCTTTTTTCGTCAAGACGGAGAATTCGCGCCCCCGCGAAAGCCACCGGTCATCGGGAAAACGGAGAGTCCGCGCGTGGTTCCTATAACAAATGGAGAGAGATGAGATATGAAGACACCACGTTTCCCCAGCCACTTCACCCGTAAGCCGCTGTGCGCTGCTGTATTGAGCGGACTGGTGACCGTGTCGGTTCCCACGGTGGTGGCGGTGGCCGCAACCACAGCGAATCCCTGCGCCGCAAGGCGCAACACGGTTCTCGCACAAGCCTGTAGTCCCTGCAGCCCGTGCGCCACCAAGCGGGCATGCAGTCCATGCAACCCCTGAACTCCCTGCGCCGCTAAGAAAGCCTGCAGCCCCTGTAATCCCTGCGCGGCCAAGCGCGCCTGCAGCCCGTGTAATCCTTGTAATCCCTGTGGCGCGAAGCGGGCCTGCAGCCCGTGCAATCCCTGCAATCCGTGCGCCGCAAAAAAGGTCAGTGCCAAGGATTTCATGCGCCCGAAAGGGGTGAAGCTCGCGAAAGGCAAAAAGTCCAAGCTGGTTGCCGAAGGCAAGCGACTCTGGAACGACCCCCGCCTCAGCACCAACGATTTGAGCTGCAGCTCGTGTCACGCGAATAACGCCAGCCTGAACGCCACCTTCGCCAAGCCGTATCCGCACCGTGTTGCCATGCCGTCGCAAATGGCCGGCGTGGGCAAGATCACCGCCGACGAGATGGCCCAGTTCTGCCTGCTGGTGCCGATGCAGTCAAAGACGCTGCCGTGGGACTCCATGGAGCTGGCGGCGCTGGCGGCCTATACGGTCGAGCTTCAAAAGACGTTCAAGTACAACCCCTGCGCCGCGAAACGGGCCTGCAGCCCGTGTAACCCATGCAACCCGTGCGCGGCGCGCAAAGCCTGCAAACCGTGCAACCCTTGTGCAGCGCGCAAAGCCTGCAGCCCATGCAATCCGTGTAATCCTTGCGCGGTGAAGAAAAAGGCGTGCAATCCCTGCAATCCGTGCGCGTCGAAGAAAAACCCGTGTAACCCCTGCAATCCGTGCAATCCCTGCGCGGTCAAGAAGAGCAGCTAAGGCGTGCGTTTTTGTCAACCCGAGGAGACTTGTATATGAAGCAACTGAAGAAACCCTTCCACATGAACCGTAAACCGCTTTCTGCCGCGGTGCTGGGCGGAATCGTGGCGATTTCCGCTCCCAATGTCCTGCTGGCGGAAGACGGGGCTAATCCCTGGGCTGCGTCGAAAACGTTCAGCCAGGGACAGCCGCTGCGGCTCGCCGCGTGTACACCGTGCGGTGCCAAGAAGGCGTGTAATCCCTGCAATCCGTGCGCGGTGAAGAAAGCCGCCTGCAGCCCATGCAACCCCTGTAATCCCTGCGCGGTGAAGAAAGCGGCCTGCGGTGCGTGCAACCCGTGTAATCCCTGCGCGGTGAAGAAGAAGAACCCGTGCAATCCGTGCAACCCGTGTAAGACCAGTTGAGGTAGCTGTAGAGAGCGCTGCCGCGGTGTCGGTGATCTAAATTTCATCAGATATTCGCCGGCGACGTTGCGCAGCTTGACCTCAAAAGATCACGCCCCGGATCTTCCGGATCCGGGGCGTTCTTTTCTCGCCTCTCGCGGTCTCGTCCAGATGCAGCCGGACAGAGAGTGCATCATTCCTCAGCAGAGCTTCATCGATTACCGATTCCGTAACGCGCTCGGTTCGAAGTGATGCTCCGAGGCGCTTGAGACCACCGGGAGAGGCGGGGTTTCATCGTCCCGGAGGTTGCAAAGGCTTCAATTGAAGATGTGGATTAAACCAGCGGGAAAGCT
>JBFIYQ010000125.1:0-7716 GCA_041605275.1 Gammaproteobacteria bacterium | reverse complement strand
GGGACGCTGATAGACAAAGCTCATACTCGACAGCGCGGGGTCAAGCGAAATCCGCTTAAGGGGCGCACACGCGCGCGAATCCTAAGATCTTACGGCTCGAAACAGCTGTGTTACTTGGTTCGTTATCGGTGCTGGCAGGAGCTAAAAATCCCAATATACGACATAAGATATACGACATACGATGTGTAATCACGCGCGGTTGACCGCGCGTATCAATCCTGGAAATCCGACACCCGTATTCGCCCGTCGACGAACTTCGCGTCCCGGGCCTCGAGCTTTCGCATCTTCGCCCAGAAAGCCTGGCGCAGGTCTAAATTGGCCGATATGGCTGTCCCTATCAGAAGGATCAGAAGATCGGCGCATTCCTCCGCCAGAAGAGCCGGTTCCTTTCCCTTGGTGACGCAGGCGGAAATTTCACCCAGCTCCTCGCTCATGAGAGCGACGCGGTAGACGAGGTCTTCACCACCGGTGTTTCGGAAGTCGTGCTTTTGGTGAAACGCCTCAACGGCGTCGAGCATGCTTTGGTATGAGTCGAGATTCATGGTTCAGTGATTGTCGTGAAAATGGGGGTTGCGCGAGGTCCGCCGTAGGAGGGGCGTTAGCCGCGATTCCTTTGAGCGGGCGTGTCCGAGATCGGTGATCAGAGATCGCGGCTCAGTATGCAACAGGTGGTAGGGAGTATGTAGGGAATTGGAGATTTCCACGAGGCAGGTGCCCTGCATACTCCATACCACCGATTACATACTCTTTCTTATATACCACGTACGACATACGGGCTCCGTCCCGTTATGACAGCTTCGAGATGTCCGCCGTCTCTAAAAACAGCTCGCTGATCGAGTGGAGCAGGGCGAGTCGGTTGTAGCGAACCTTCTGGTCGTCGTCCATCACCTTCACCGTGTCGAAAAACGCGTCCACGCTTTCGCGAAGTCCAGCGAGGCTTTTCATCGCGCTGGTGTAGTCGCCCTGCTTCAACATCTCGTTGACTCTTGGACTCAAGCCCACCAGCTTGGCGGCAAGGTTCCACTCCGCATCCTCGGTAAAAAGGTTGTCATTGACCTTCATGGGAATGGCGTCCTCGGCCTGCTTGAGAATGTTGTTGATTCGTTTGTTCGCGGCGGCCAGACTTTCAGCTTCCGGCAGCTTTCGGAATTCGTTAACCGCCTGCACGCGCTTGGTGAAATCCAGAGGACGCGTCGGGTTTCTCGCCTGCACCGCCAGGAATACTTCGACCGGCACGCCGCGTTCAGTGAAGTATGCTCGCAGTCGTTCGGTCATGAAGTCGTACACCTGGTTTGTTACCGACTCGTCGTCGAACTTTTCCTGGTAGCCCTTGAGCGCCTCCTGAACAAGGCGCTTGAGGTCCAGGGGCAGCTGTCCCTCGATGATGATGCGCAGCACGCCCAGCGCCGTCCGCCGCAGCGCGTAGGGATCCTTGTCGCCGGTGGGCCCCTGCCCGACGCCGAATATTCCGGCCAGGGTGTCCAGCTTGTCGGCGATGGCGACGGCCCGGCCGATGGGGCTGGCGGGAATGGCGTCGCCTGCAAATCTCGGCTTGTACACTTCCGTGATGGCCTTGGCCACCTCCAGGGGCTCGCCGCTCTTGGCGGCATACTCGCCGCCCATGACGCCCTGAAGCTCCGGAAATTCTCCAACCATCTCGGTGAGGAGATCGCATTTGCAAAGCCGGCCGGCGCGGCGCGCCAGCTTGACCGCATCCGGATTCTCGCCCATGGCGATGGCGACGTGGGACGCGAGCCGGGAAATCCGCTCGGCCTTGTCATACATACTGCCGAGCTTCTCCTGAAATATGATTGACTTGAGCTCCTCCTGACGCTGTTCGAGGCTGCGTCCAGAGTCGCGCTTGTAAAAATAGGCGGCGTCTTTGAGCCGGGGCCTCAATACGCGTTCGTTACCTTTGCGAACGGTTTCCGGATTGATGCTTTCGATATTGCTGATGGCAATAAAGTGAGGCAGCAGCTTTCCGTTTTTGTCGACGACGGGAAAATAGCGCTGGTGCCCCTTCATCGTCGCGACCAGCACCGCGTCCGGCAACTCCAGAAACTCTTTGTCAAAGCTGCCGACGACCGCCGATGGCCACTCCACCAGCGCCGTGATCTCCTCGATGAGCTCTTTGTCCACCAGCGCCTTGCCCTTGACCGAGGCCGCGGATTCGACCACCTGTCGGGTGACGATTTCGGCGCGGGCCTTGAACTCGGCGACCACGTGTCCGGTGCTGTAAAGCGTCTTGGAGTAGGACGCAGGATCTTCAATTGAAATCGCTTCCGGGTGATGAAAGCGGTGGCCGCGAGTCATTCTTCCGGCGCTCACGCCGAATATTTCCCCGTCCACCGTTTCATTGCCAAAGAGCAGAACCACCCAGTGCACCGGCCGGACGAACTCGAAATCGAAGTTTGCCCAGCGCATCCTTCTGGGGATCGGCAGCTTGTTGAGCGCGTCTTCCACAATTTTCGGGATGAGGGAGGGGGTCGATTCGCCGACCTCGGTGCTACGGAATGTCAGCCAGCAGCCCTCAGACGTCTCCATCCGCTCCAGATTATCGACGGCGACGCCGCAAGAGCGGGCGAAGCCCAGCGCCGCCTTGGTCGGTTTCCCGTTTGCATCGAACGCCGCGTCCAGCGAAGGTCCGCGGCGCTTGAACTCTCGATCCGGTTGGTTCGCGGGGACCTGGGAAATAAGCGCCGCGATTCTCCTCGGCGTAGCGAACGCGGAGACCTCACCGTGGCTCAAGCCCTTGCCGGCGAGACGCTGGCAGAGCTCGTTTGCAAAACCCTCCGACAGCGATCTGAGGCCGCCGGGCGGCAGCTCTTCGGTCCCGATTTCGACCAGCAGGTCGGCGTTGTCAGCCATCTACGGCCTCGACTCTGTCACTGCTCAGCAGAGGAAATCCTAGAGATTTCCTCTTTTCGAAGTACTTGTGCGCCACCGCCCTGGCCATGGTGCGCACGCGCAAAATGTAGCGCTGACGCTCGGTGACAGAAATCGCGCCTCGTGCATCAAGCATATTGAAGGTATGGGATGCTTTAAGAACTTGTTCGTATGCGGGATACGGGAGGTCCTTTCCCGCCAGGAGGGCGCACTGCTGCTCCGAGGATTCGAAAGTGTCGAACAACGCCGCGGTATCCGCGTGCTCGAAGTTGTAGGCCGACATCTCCGTCTCGCTCTGCTTGAAGACGTCGCCATAACTCACCCGGCCCGTAGGCCCATCGGTCCAGGTGAGGTCGAAAACGTTATCGACGCCCTGCAGGTACATGGCAATGCGCTCGAGGCCGTAGGCAATCTCCGCGGTGACGGGCTTACATTCCATCCCGCCCACCTGCTGGAAATACGTGAACTGCGTAATCTCCATGCCGTTCAGCCACACTTCCCATCCGAGTCCCCATGCTCCCAGGGTGGGAGACTCCCAGTTGTCCTCGACGAAACGGATGTCGTGCTCCAGGGGATCGATTCCAAGGATGAAAAGTGAGTCCAAATACATTTGCTGGATGTTCAGCGGAGAAGGCTTGATCGCCACCTGGTACTGGTAGTAATGCTGCAGCCGGTTGGGATTTTCACCGTAGCGTCCATCGGAGGGGCGCCGTGACGCCTGGACGAACGCAGTGCTCCAGGGTTCGGGTCCGATGGCGCGGAGAAAAGTCGCGGGATGGAAGGTGCCGGCGCCAACCTCCATATCATACGGTTGCAGAAGCACGCATCCCTGCCGGGCCCAGTATTGCTGCAACGCCTGAATCAGGCCCTGAAAGCTTGAGACGTCTTGATCAACTGACATTATTATTTACGGTGCCGAGACTGCCCCCGAAAGTCACGGCGAAGGCGCGAAAAGTATAGCCCGGAGGTAGTCCGATTGGTACGAGCGATGAGTGGAATTCGCGGTTGTTACAGAGTCGTGGGAGTTGGTTTTGAATCTGGCGGCCGCTTTTCGCGCTCCCGGGCGTTCGATATGCTGAGCGATCGGATTCAGGCGCAGGAATTTTTCGTATGCAACATCCTCGACCT
Organism: Gammaproteobacteria bacterium; assembly: GCA_041605275.1. GTDB lineage: Bacteria > Pseudomonadota > Gammaproteobacteria > HK1 > HK1 > CAMYJH01. The sequence goes on along the minus strand of JBFIYQ010000125.1, from coordinate 3,702 downwards.
TTCGACGTCATCGTAGTCGGCGGAGGTCACGCGGGCACCGAGGCGTCGCTGGCGGCATCGCGCATGGGCGCCCGTACGCTTCTGCTCACCCAGAGCGTCGAAACGCTGGGGCAGATGAGCTGCAATCCCGCTATCGGCGGCATCGGTAAGGGCCACCTGGTCAAGGAGATCGACGCCCTCGGCGGCCTGATGGCGGTGGCGGCGGACCACGCCGGGATTCAGTTTCGCACTCTCAACGCGCGCAAGGGTCCTGCGGTTAGGGCGACGCGGGCGCAGATTGACCGCGCGCTGTACAAGGCCTACGTGCGCAAGGCGCTGGAGACCCAGGAGAACCTGACGCTGTTCCAGCAGCCGGTGGACGATCTGATCATCGAGGATGATCGGGTCGCGGGCGTCGTCACCCAGATGGGGCTGGAATTCCGCGCGCCGCAGGTGGTGCTCACGGTCGGCACGTTCCTCGGGGGGCGAATCCACGTGGGGTTGTCCAACTACGCCGGAGGGCGCGCCGGCGATCCGCCTTGCAACGCCCTGGCGGAAAAGCTGCGCGAGCGCCCCTTTCGCGTCGATCGCCTGAAGACCGGAACGCCGCCGCGGCTGGACGGCCGCACCATCGACTTCCATCGGGTCGAAGTTCAGCCCGGGGACGAGCCGGTGCCGGTATTTTCATATCTGGGAGACGCCACGCAGCATCCAAGGCAGATCCCCTGTCACATCACCCACACCAACGGGCGCACCCACGAGATTATCCGCGCAGGGCTCGACCGTTCGCCCATGTACAGCGGTGTGATCGAGGGCACTGGTCCCCGGTACTGTCCCTCGGTGGAGGACAAGGTGGTGCGCTTCTCGGAGAAGACCTCTCATCAGGTCTTCGTCGAGCCCGAGGGACTCGAGACCACGGAGGTTTACCCCAACGGAATTTCCACCAGCCTGCCGTTCGACGTGCAGTACGACCTGGTGCGTTCTATCCGTGGATTCGAGCAGGCCGAGATCACCCGGCCCGGCTACGCCATCGAATACGACTTCTTCGATCCCAGGGATCTGAAGCCCACCCTCGAGACCCGCCACGTGCGGGGCCTGTTCTTTGCCGGCCAGATCAACGGCACCACGGGATACGAGGAGGCGGCGGCCCAGGGCATCGTTGCCGGAATCAATGCGGCGCTCGTTGCCGAGGGGGAGAACGGCTGGTACCCGCGCCGGGACGAGGCCTACATCGGGGTATTGATCGACGATCTCATCACCCTCGGCACCAGCGAGCCCTACCGCATGTTTACCAGCAGGGCCGAGTATCGATTGGTGCTGCGGGAGGACAACGCCGATCTCCGCCTCACCGAGCAAGGGCGACGGCTGGGACTGGTGGGCGATCGGCGCTGGCGGGCATTTTGCGCCAAGCGCGATGCCATCGAGCGGGAGCAGGCTAGGCTCGAGGCGACCGTGTTAAGGCCCGAGGAACTTACGCCGGCGGACCAGCAACGGGTGTTCGGCGGGCCGCTGGCCCGCGAGTACTCAGCGTTGGAGCTATTGAAGCGCCCTGAGGTGAGCTATCAGCGGCTGATGTCCCTACCCGGAATCGGGCCCGGTGTGTCCGATGCCACGGTGCACGCGCAAATCGAAGTGCAAACGCGCTACCACGGCTATATCGAGCGCCAGCTCAAGGATATCGAGCGTACCCGCGCCAACGAGGCTCTGCGAATTCCCGAGGACCTGGACTATGCGACGGTGCGCGGTCTCGCCGCGGAGGTCAAGGAGAAGCTCGCCCGTCATCGGCCCGAGACCCTGGGTCAGGCGTCGCGGATCTCCGGAGTCACCCCGGCCGCCATCTCCCTGCTGCTGGTACACCTGAAGAAGCGGGATCTTCGCGCCGCGGCGGCGCAATCCGGGCGGCGCCTAACCCGGCGCAGCGCCTGACGGCGGCGCTGGACAGGTGAGCTCCGCGCTGGACCCGGCGCGTGACGCGTTGGAGAGCGGACTCGGCGAGATGGGGCTCGATCTGGGATCGAGCTCGGTCGCCCGCCTGCTGCAATACCTCGAGCTGCTGATCCGCTGGAACCGCCGCTTCAATCTGACGGGTACCCGCGCGCCCCGAGAAATCGTCACCCGGCATCTGCTGGACAGTCTCAGCGCTGGGCCCTATCTGCGCGGCGGTCGCGTTCTGGACGCCGGAACCGGCGCCGGATTGCCAGGACTTGTGCTGGCCATCGCGCGCCCGGAAGTCCACTTCACCTTGTTGGACAGCTCCGGAAAAAAAACCCGCTTTTGTATTCAGGCCGCCGCCGAACTCGGGCTCGGCAACGTTGCCGTGGTCCGGGAGCGTCTCGAATCCTATGTGCCCGAGCAGCGTTTCTCCTGCCTCGTCAGCAGGGCGTTCGAAAGCGCCGTCGAGCTTTTGAAGCCCGCAAAGCGCTTGCTTGAGCCGGGGGGGCGGATTCTGGTGATGAAAGGTGTTTTTCCGCAGTCTGAGCTCGAGACGCTGGAGGCGGCGGGAATCAAGGCCCGAGTGGAGCCGATTGCGGTGCCCGGTCTCAGCGCAACCCGCCACCTGCTGCTGGTCGAGGCCCCCTGAGGCGGGATTTCCCGTTAACGTTTCCCGCTCACGATTTTTCCGCCACAATCGCGGTCCTGCCGGCGGATGCTTTAACCTCCGGCGTCCACCCATCAACCCGCTTGGAGATCATGGCCAAAGTTATCGCGGTCGCTAACCAGAAGGGCGGCGTAGGCAAGACCACCACCAGTATTAATCTGGGCGCTTCGCTTGCCGCCGCCAAGCGCCGCATTCTGCTGGTGGATCTGGATCCCCAGGGCAATGCCACCATGGGGAGCGGAATCGACAAGAATGCCCTGGCGCTGTCGAGTTACGACGTCCTCATGGGCGAGGCCAAGCTCGAGGACGTGGTGGTTCCGGTGGAGCACAGCAATTACACCCTGTCGCCCAGCAACGCCGATCTCACCGGCGCGGAAGTAGCGCTTCTGGATGAGCTGGCGCGGGAGCTTCGCCTGAGGCACGCGCTGGAGCCGGTGCGAAAGGAGTATGACTACATCATTATCGATTGCCCGCCGGCGCTTTCCATGTTGACGGTCAACGCGCTGGTGGCCGCCGACAGCGTCATGATTCCGATGCAGTGCGAGTACTACGCCCTGGAAGGACTGTCGGCCCTGCTCGACACCATCGAGAAGATCCGCAAGATTTTGAACCCCGGGCTGCGCGTCGATGGTCTGCTGCGCACCATGTACGACCCCCGCAACAACCTCTCTAGCCAGGTGTCCCAGCAGCTGGTCAAACACTTTGGCAACAAGGTCTACAGCACCGTCATCCCGCGCAACGTGCGCCTGGCGGAGGCGCCGAGCCACGGGCTTCCGGCGCTGCTCTACGACAAGAATTCCAGCGGCGCGCTGGCGTATCTGGCGTTGGCCGGTGAAATCCTCCGCCGCGACGGCGCGCATTTGAAAGCGGCGCAATGATTCGGATTTCAATTAATGGCTAAAAAACGAGGACTCGGCCGCGGATTAGACGCGCTGCTCGGCAGCGCCGCGGTGGCGCACGCGGAAACCGAGGGGGAGGACGGCACCATGCGGGAGATCCCGGTGGATCTCATTCGCCGCGGTCGCTACCAGCCGCGCATGGATATGAACCCGGAGGCTCTGGAGGATCTGGCCAACTCCATCCGTGTTCGCGGCGTGGTGCAGCCGGTGGTGGTTCGCCCGGCC
>JBFIYQ010000124.1:0-7791 GCA_041605275.1 Gammaproteobacteria bacterium | reverse complement strand
AGGGTCTTGGCGGACATGTTCGGTTTAGGTTTCGTGCCGGCTTTAAGGAGAAGCCCGGTATTCTAACGCAAGGCGCCCGCGCAGCCAGGATCAACGCTCCAGAGGATCCTTGAGCCAGCGCCAGACGATGGCGGCGGCCAGCGCGCCCGCGACGGCCGCGCTGAGCCAGGTGGCCTGGGGCCCGATGCTCTCCCAGGCGTAGCCGCTGAGCAAGCTCCCAGCCGCGCCGAAGCTTAAGCTGCTGTAGAGCGGCTGGCCGCGGCCGCGAAACTCGATACGACAGTCAATTCGCCTCTCGAACGAGTGCCTGTTCCTCAGCGTCGATTTTCCCATCACTCGATAGTCAAATAGTCAACTCCGGGACCGTGCTCGTCGATTGTTCAACGCTGGGCTCGTTCCTCGCTTGGCGCTCAAGGAACCATCTGGCCTGGGGCAGGATATGCCGGGCGACCACTCAGATCGGACAGAAATCGCCTGAACTCAGGGTTCTCTCGCAGCAAATCGCGCCCGGCAGCGATCAGTGCATCTACCTGCTGAGACTGGAGCGAAAAACCAGTGGGGATCAGGTTGAGAAGTTTTCGCCGCTCGGCTTGCTGAATACCGCGGAAATCAATATGGGCGAAGTAAGGGTGCACTGGCCGCTGAGGCGTCTTCAATTCGCCGGCCCAGCGATTAATGCTTTCGTCCATAAGTGCCAGCGTAGCTGCGTTGTACCGGTGCAGCTGAATGTCGGATACTGCGTTGATGGTCTGCTCCAGCGTCGGCGGACTGGTGACGGCATCAATTGCCGTGCCGACGTTGGTCGACGCGTTGACCGATATGACCACGAAGTATCTGGCAGGCCGGTCGGCCAGCTCGCCCAGGAAGCGCTTGGGTCCCCCAGCCACCTCGATTATTTCGAACAGTGCGCGCAGGCCCAGATTGTCGGTGAGGCCCCCATCGACCAGGTGGATGAATCGGCGCGTATCCTTCTGCGCGTAGCTGCGCAGGCCGTCTACCACCAGTTCGAGTTCCGTCGAATGGCCGACCTGTGCCAGCTGCAGGTCTTTTTGTGCCTTGGGCTCGCAGCCCGAGTGGTTTTCCAGCACCACCGGGTTGAACAGCAGCGGCACCGCGGCCGATGCCGTTACCGCGCGCGACACCGGGTACGAGGCCAGATCCGAGCAAAGGAGGTCGAAGTAACCTTGCAGGAACGAGAAGCGCACGCCGCGAGCCAGATCGGAGGCGTTTATGACAATCAGCGGCCCTGAGCTGCGCTGCAGGTCGGCGAAGGTGGCACCCTTAAAGAGAATCCTTTCGTAATAATCGACCGCCATGTCGGTGCGCCCCCGGCTGGAAAACCACTGCATAGGGTTGAACAGTCCATTCAGCAGTTCGCCGGTCACGTTGTGTCGCAGAAAGCTGCCTTCGAAATCTTCGAATAGGCCGTCGCCGTTCAAACCGAAATACGCGGCCGTGAAGCTGCCGCCGGAAACGGCGCTGATGACATCGATCTCGTCGAGCAGACGCCCTCGCCGCCCGTCCAGCGTGATGGAGGTATCGCGCAGTTCCTGTAGTACGCCGTAGGCCAGCGCCGCGGCCCGCATGCCGCCGCCTGAAAACGTCAGTACCAGCGTGATTTCATCGGAGCCGCGCTGTCTGAGATTGTCCTGCACCGTGTAGGCCGGCCCGCTGGACGCCGTCGTGATTAGGCGGTTGCTGACGGTGCCCAAGGTGCTGCAGCCCGCCAGCAGGTTGACCCCAAGCAGGCAGCAGGCCAGACATCGCGCGCGAAATCTCTTTCTCAGACCGCGGCACCGATTCGATGTGACCCTCGGCAATACCGAGAACCTCACTTCCTCTGCGCCCCGCCGGCACTCAGATGCCTCGAATTTCATTGGCAGTCAACACCGTCCACTTAGAGCCATTCCGGCTATCCGTTTTACGCCGCGCGTCGAAAATCGCTAGACCATGGATTTCTAATATCCTGCTGGCGGTTCTTGAAGCCAGCGCCAGACGATGGCGGCGGCCAGCGCGCCCGCCGCGGCCGCGCATAGCCAGGTGGCTTCAGGCCCGATGCTCTCCCAGGCGTAGCCGCTGAGCAAGCTCCCAGCCGCGCCGCCGGCGCCGAAGCTTAAGCTGCTGTAGAGCGCCTGACCGCGGCCCTGGTGCCGGGAGACAAAAAAACGATGGATGAGCTGAATCGCGACCGCATGGTAAACGCCGAACGTGGCCGCGTGCAGCAGCTGGGAGCCCACCACCACCGCCAGCACGTCGGCGAAGAACGCCAGCAGCACCCAGCGGATTGCGGTGGCAATGAAGCTCACCAGGAACAAGAACCTCAAGCCGAAGCGCGGCGCCAGCCGGTGCATGACCAGAAACAGCGCCACCTCCGCCAGCACCCCCAGCGACCACAGCGCGCCGATGAGCTGGCGCGAATGGCCCACGTCCTCCATCTGGATGGTGAAGAACACGTAATACGGTCCATGGCTCGCCTGCATCAGAAAGCAGGCGGCGAGCAGCGCGGCAACCGAAGGGCGTTTGAGCACTGACCAAAGCGACGCCGCGTGATCGCCATCGCGACGGTGACGGTCTGACTCCTTGACGCTCAAAGTGGCCAAAGCGATGGCGGCCATCAGCAGCAGCACGATCCACGGCAGCGCAGCGATGTTCATCAGGTCCAGCGCTCCGCCGACGACGAACACGGTGATGATGAAACCCACCGATCCCCACAAACGGATGCGGGTGTAGCGAACGCTGTGCTCGCCGAGATGATTGAGGGTCACGGCCTCGAACTGGGGCAGGGTGGCGTTCCAGAAAAAGCTGAAGGCAGCGATGGCGAACGCGATCCACCAGAAACCATCGTCGAGCAGCACCAGGGCGAAGGCAAGCGCCGCTGCCACCGCGGCGGCGCGCACGATGCCGATGCGCCGGCCCCAGCGATCGCCGAGCCAGCCCCAGACGTTGGGGGCAACGATCTTGGTGGCCATCATCACCGCGAACAACGCGCCGACTTCGGCCGGTCGAAAGCCTATGGACTTGAGATACAGAGACCAGTAAGGCAGCAGCGCGCCGAGAGTGGCGAAGAAAAAAAAGTAAAACGACGACAGCCGCCAGTAGGGAAGCTCCGGGCGGAGTGCGGCTTCCCGTTGCAAGCGACTGAGGTGATTGCGCCCCGGGGCTACTTGCCCGGAGCCCTTGGCGGGATCACCGGAGTCTCGGAACGCACGTCGAGATTCTGCGCCCGGTGGCGAAGCAGGTGATCCATCAGCACCAGCGCGAGCATGGCTTCGGCGATGGGCGTGGCGCGGATGCCGACGCAGGGGTCATGGCGCCCGGTGGTCACCACCTCTGTTGGCTCGCCGCGGACGTTGACGCTTTTGCCTGGAAGTCGAAGGCTCGAGGTGGGTTTCAGCGCCATGCGCGCGACAATGTCCTGGCCGGAAGAAATCCCGCCGAGGATGCCACCGGCGTTGTTGCTTAAAAACCCTTCAGGCGTCATCTCGTCCCGGTGCTGCGTGCCTTTCTGCTCGACGCTTGCGAATCCCGCGCCGATCTCAACGCCTTTGACCGCGTTGATGCTCATGAGCGCTTTCGCAATCTCGGCGTCCAGCTTGTCGAACACCGGCTCGCCCAGTCCGGGCGGCACGCCGGTGGCAACTACCGCCACCAGGGCACCGGCGGAGTCGCCTTCTTTTCTGAGCGCATCCATGAACTTTTCGAGCTCGGGCACTTTCTTGGCGTCGGGAAAGAAGAAGGGATTCCGCTCGACGGCATCCCAATCGAAGTTCTCCGCGCGTATCGGGCCCAGCTGCTCCAGGTAACCCCGGATCTGAATCCCGGCCTGCTCGCGCAGATACTTTTTCGCCACCGCCGCCGCCGCGACCCTTGCCGCGGTCTCCCGCGCCGAGGCCCGGCCGCCGCCGCGATAGTCCCGGTGCCCGTATTTCTGCTGGTAGGTGTAGTCCGCGTGGGCGGGCCGGAAGATCTCCTTTATCTTCGAGTAGTCCTTGGGCTTCTGATCCACGTTCTCGATCATCAGAAGAATGGGCGTGCCGGTGGTGCGTCCCTCGAACACCCCGGAAAGGATCCGCACCTGGTCCGTTTCCCGGCGCTGGGTGGTATGACGGGACTGCCCCGGACGGCGCCTGTCCAGATCGCCCTGAATATCGGGCTCGGCAAGCTCGAGACCGGGGGGACAGCCGTCGACCACGCAGCCGAGCGCGGGCCCGTGGCTCTCGCCAAAGGTGGTGACGCAAAACAATTTTCCGAAGCTGCTTCCGGACATGGCGCGCCATTGTAGCGTGGTTATAGAGAGGTCGGCAGCGACGGCGCACTCATTACGCGCGCTCAAGCTCCTTTTTGGTTAACGCGAACACGTCGTCGCCACCGCGGGTCATTTCCAGCCATAAAAACGGCAGCCTCGGATAGCGCGACTCCAGCGCCTCCCTGGCTTCGCCGACTTCCACTACTAAAAGCCCCTTTGGGGTCAGAAAACGGGGCGCGTCGCGAATGATTCTATCGATCACGTCGAGACCCTCGGGCCCTGCCACGAGACCGCCGTCCGGCTCGTGCCGGTACTCCTGCGCCAGGGCCCGAAATGACGATTCCGGAACGTAAGGGGGATTGGAGACGATGAGATCATATGTATCCGTCAGCCCGTCGAAGCCATCCGACCGGATCAGCGTGATCCGCTCGCTGAGCCCGTGGGCCTCCACGTTCAGGCGCGCCACCTCCAGTGCGCCCGGGGACACATCCGAAGCGTCCACCTTTGCCTCGGGAAAAGCGAAGGCCAGGGCCACAGCGATGCAGCCGCTTCCCGTGCCGAGGTCCAGAATCCGTGACACGGCGGCCGGGTCCACGAAGGGCTCGAAACGGCATTCAATCCATTCCGCGATGGGAGATCGCGGCACCAGGACACGGTCGTCCACGTGGAATTTGAGCCCGGCGAACCACGCCTCGCCGGTGAGATAGGCGGCCGGTTTCCGGCTTTCAACGCGGCGCTCGATGATGGCCGCAATCGCTTGCCTCTGTGCCCGGCTGAGATTGAGATCCGGCAGGGGAGCGGAAGACTGAGGGTCCAGGTCCAGCGCGTGAAGCACCAGCCAGCGGGCCTCGTCCCGGGCGTTATCGGTGCCGTGGCCGAAATGCAGTCCGTGTTCTGAAAAGCACTGCGCCCCCCAGCGAACGAATTCTTCGGGCGATCGGAGCTCCTCGACTGCCCTGACAACGGCCTCGTGAAACGGCTCGCCCGCCTTCATAGAAGGAATTCCTTAAGCTGCCCGCGCGGGGGAAATAGTGCGGGCGCCGGCCGCGAACGATCAAGAAGCGAATTTTTTCGGCGCGGGCCCGTATCCAGGAATCTGGCTGTGGTCGACCTGGTCGATCTGGTCCGGGTCGAGGAAGCGTCTGGCGTAATCGAGGTACACCTTCTCCCGGATGAATACGTCGAATAGATCGGGGTCCACGTGGTTTTTCATTTTCATGCGGCCGAGGATACGCAGCGCCTCGGACAGCTTCATGGCTTTCTTGTAGGGCCGGTCTCCCGCGGTGAGCGCTTCGAATACGTCCGCGATCCCCATGGCGCGCGCCTGTATCGACATTTCTTCGCGCTTCAAGCCCCGGGGGTATCCCTTGCCGTCCATTCGCTCGTGATGACCGCCGGCAAACTCCGGAACCCGCTGCAGGTACTTTGGATAGGGCAGGGATTCCAGCATCTTGATGGTGGCGACGATGTGATTGTTGATAATGTCGCGCTCTTCTTTCGTCAGCGTGCCGTAGCGAACGGTAAGATTGTTGACCTCGTCTTCGGATAAGAAAGAGGCTTCTTCACCCTCCTCATTGATCCACCGGTAGCGGCCGATCTTTCGAACGCGATTCATGTCCTGCTCCGACATAGACTCGGCACCGATGTTGGCGTGGCGTAGAAACTCGAGGTCCTTGTCGAGCTGTTGGATCTGGCTTTCGTATTCCCGAGCGGTTTCTCCCTGGTCAGGGATCGAAATGCCGTTCTCGGATAGAACTCTTTCCAGCATTCGCACGCGGGCGTCACGCTTCAATACCTCGAACCGGGTGCTGACCAGTTTGATGCGGTCGAATATGGTTTCAAGCTTGGTGGATTTGTCCACCACATGTTCGGGTGTGGTGACCTTGCCGCAGTCATGCAACCATCCCGCAATCTTGAGCTCGTAGCGATCCTCCTCGCTCATGGTGAAATCTTTTAGCGGACCTTCGTCGGTCGCGGCGGCGGTGTCCGCCAGCATCAGCGTCAGCTCGGGGACCCGCCGACAGTGGTTTCCCGTGTACGGAGACTTGTCGTCGATGGCGCCGGCAATGAGCTCGATGAATGCTTCAAAAAGTTTTCTTTGCTCATCCAGAAGACGGCTGTTGGACATCGCAATGGCCGCCTGAGAAGCCAGCGACTCGACGAACTCCTGGTGCTCGAGGCTGAATTCGATGACCTTCCCGGATTCGTCCTTGGCGTTGATCAGCTGAAGCACGCCAATGACTTCGTCCTCGTGGTTTCGCATCGGAACGGAAAGAAAAGACTTGGAGCGGTACCCGGTCCGCTCGTCGAAGGCGCGGGTACCGGAAAGGTCGTAGCCGGTCGCGCCGTAGGCGTCGGGAATATTGACCGTCACTCCGGTCACCGCGGCCCGGGCGGCGACCATTCTTAAGTTGGGCGCGCCGTTAGCGTCGTACAGGCGAATATTGGGAAGCCCGACCTCCGATCCGCTCGCCCCGCCGAGATAGGTGCCCAGCGAGTCGGTGAGCATGATCTCGAAAACCAGCTCGTTTTTGTTACGGGTATAGAGGGTGCCACCGTCAGCGTTGGTCAATTCCTTGGCGCTGCGCAGAATCAGCTCCATGAGCTGGACGCTGTCCCGCTCGGCGGACAGCGCAATGCCCACCTCGGAGAGCTTCCGAACGACTTCCAGCTGCTTTTCTAGGTGATCGACCATGCCCCGGGCCGCCAGGCGGGAACGAAACTCGTGCGCCTCGCAATAGGCTCACATTGAGTTTAGCGGGCGACATCGGGGTTTGCAGAGAATCGCCGACCCCGGCCCAAGGCGGTTCGCGCGGAACGCCGTCGGGCCCGGAAAAGGGCGAAGAAAAGCTTTATTTCTGAGCCTCTTTTCTGGCCTCGGCGGGCTTATTTTTCGCCGACTTTTTCGCCTTCTTTTTACCCGCGGATTTTTTACTTTTCGCGCGGGATGCTTTCCCGGCGGCTCCCTGGGCCCGGCCGACCATTTCGGAGTAAACGAGCTCGTTGAGGCGTTTAACGAAGCCGGCGGGATCGTCCAGCTGTCCGCCCTCACTCAGCAGCGCCTGATCGAAAATGATGCCTGCCCACTCCTTTCGCTTATCGGCGTCGGACTCGTCCGACACGTGCCGCACCATGAAATGCTCCGGGTTGATTTCGAGTATCGGACGTGACCGTGGAACGTCCTGGCCCGCCGCTTTTAGGATGCGCTCTAAATGCGCGCCCATCTCGTGGTCGTCCGCCACCAGGCATGCGGGTGACGCGGTAAGTCTTTCAGTGACGCGCACGTCCTTGACCCGCTCTCCCAGCGCATCCTTGAAGCGCTCCACCATTTTTGCGTGGAACTCCTTGTCTTCGCTTTTCGCCTTTTCGTCTTTTTTGGCCGTCAGTCCTTCCAGGTCGATTTCTCCCTTGGTGACCGACTGAAGCTCTTTGCCCTCAAACTCGTGGAGGTGATGAACGAGCCACTCGTCGATTTCGTCGGTGAGCAGCAGCACCTCGACGTCATGCTCTTTGAACACTTCGAGATGGGGACTGTTTCTTGCCGT
>JBFIYQ010000123.1:0-7794 GCA_041605275.1 Gammaproteobacteria bacterium | reverse complement strand
GCGCTCCCGTGAAACGGAGTGCCCTTCGATTTCTCACTTTCGGCGCGCGGGCGCGCGTCGCCCGTCTTGCCTATCAGCGGGAGCAACTTTGGGAGCAATGCGTATGAAAACCAGAGGCATACTCGCCGTTGCGTTGGTCGTGGCCGCCGCGGGATTGAGCGGCTGCTACGAGGATGCGGAGGTGACGGTTCACGAACCGGGAAAGTATAAAGGTGCCAAGGATCCTCTGCTTTCCCAGCAGGCCTCAGCGCGTGAAGAAGCGTTGAAGAAGCGCTTCCAGATCGTGCAGACGGATCGCTGAGCCTCTCTGCCCACCGGCCGGCAATCCTGGTGGGCGCTGAACGGAGTATCCGACCACGTCATCTCAGGAGATTGGGCGAAAAGAATGAAACCGTTGAAACTGCTGATCCTGTCGGGGATGACGGTCTGCGTGCTGGCGCTTTCCGGGTGCGGTGATCGCACCAAAGATCCCGGTGCTGACCGCTCGGAGCAGACCGCCGAGGAGCTGCGCCATCGGATCGCGCGTACGCAGGCGGACCGGTAGCGCTTGCGCGATCTCGCTAACGCGAACTTCAGCCACGCCGACCGGCCGGCTAATAAGAATTTGTTGGAGGAGAGTTGGTGATGTCAAAGGCAGAAACATCTAACCAGGGCAGGCGGGCACGCTACAAGCGCATCATGCTCTGGTTTATCGCGGTCATCGTGCTCGGCGCGATGGTGCTGCCGATGGGCAGCTACCTATACACGGGCATCCAAGAAGCGCAGGCGCAATCGGTCAAGGACACCAACCCGCGCGCAAACTACTGGCGAGCGGTGCGCGACGGCCAAGGCGGCTACAGCGCGGTCACGGGAACCAGCATGAGCGGCGAAGTGGTCAACACCGAGACCAATATGCTCATCAACAACGGCGGCCAGAACTGGCGCCAGATCCGAAACGGACTTATCGCCAACTACGGCGGCTGGTTCCTGTTTCTGGTTCTAATCGCCATCTTATTGTTCTTCGCCAAGGTCGGCCGCATTCCGGTCGCCCATGGAATGTCCGGTCAAAAAGTGCAGCGCTGGAGCGCCCTGGACCGCTTCGTTCACTGGGTCACCGCTATTTCGTTCATCATTCTGGCCATTACTGGTGTGAGCCTCTTGTTTGGCCGCGCGGTGCTGATACCGCTGATGGGCTATCCGGGGTTCGCGGCCTGGGCGGGTATGGCCAAGGGGCTGCATAACTTTGTCGGGCCGTGGCTGTTCACGCCCGGCGTGGCGCTGATGATCATCCTCTGGATCCGCCACAACATTCCCAACGCCGAGGACATTCAGTGGTTCGCTAAGGGCGGCGGCATTGTTGGCAAGGAGCACCCGCACTCGGGATTCGCCAACGCCGGGGAGAAGGTCTGGTTCTGGTTCATCTGCACCGTCGGCGTCGCCGCCATCGTCAGCGGCTTCTTCATGGACTTCCCCAACTGGTGGAGCGCCTCCAGAGAGGGTATGCAGCTTGCGAACGTGGTTCACGCCATAAGCAGTATCGTGTGGATTGCGCTCTGGTTCGGCCACGCCTACATCGGCACCATCGGCACCGAGGGCGCGCTGGAAGGCATGACCAGCGGGAAGGTAGATGTGAACTGGGCCAAGCAACACCATGATCGCTGGTACGAAGAGCTGCAGTCGAAGTCCCTGGAGCAGGGTAGAGACGCGACCACCGAGGTCAAGGGTCATCCTGCCTGACACGACACCCCCATGAGTGCGGGCTAAATGTCCCGCACCCGATGAAGCGACGCTCCTGCCCTGACGGGCAGGGGCGTTTTTTTGTGACGCGTGACAGGTGACGCGTAATGTGAAATGCAATCAATTTTCGACCTGGTTTCTCCTCTCGCGTTACGCGTCACGCATTACGCCTTACCCATCGCTTTCGAGGGATCTGACGTAGAATACCCGCCCGGACCCGAAGGCCTGCCGTTTTCTAATGGCCACAGTAATGAAACGCTTTCCCGAAATCGTACGAGACGCGATGCGCGCCGCCGGTGCCGCGGCCACCTGCCTGCCGGTGCAGCTGGACGAAGCGCACTGGGAAACGGCATTCTTCTTCCACCTGGCGGGCCCGGAGTGCAAGGAGGATCGGCGCTTGATGCGAAAGCGCGGCGGGCCGCTGCCGGTGGGACTGGAGACGGACCTGATTGAAACCGAGCACGCGGCGGTGGTGCTGCTTCGGCCGGAAGTTTACACGCGGGATAACGATCCCTTGAGCTGTGAAATTCTGCTGACGCCTGGCGAAGGCGGCGCGCATTTCGACGCTCTCAAACTGCTTTCGAAGCAGAAGCGACTGTGCTGGTTTTTTTGCGATCAGGCGTTTTGGACTATTCATTCCCAGCAGATGCCCCTGGACGATGCTAAGCGACAGGGCTTTGATGAGCTGCTTCGCGACGCGCTCAAGCACGACACCATGGTGCGGATGACGGGCCGCTACGACGCCCAGGCGGGATTAAGCGAAATCGTCCGGCACTACGAGCTTCGCGCCGGTGCGCTACGATCTGAGTACGCCGCCAGCGCGGCGGATAAGCCGCCGAGCTAAGTAAATGGCCCCCGGATACTTGTTTCCTGGTCCACAACTGCCACGATTCGATAGCGATGAATCCATTTAAGTCACTTGATTTCCGCGTCCTCGTGCGGGTGCTGACGCTTTCAATTTGCCTTGCTTCCATGCCGCCGCTTGGGGCGGCCCTGGCATCTGGTGAGTCTGAATTCGAGAGGGTGCTGCGTGATGAGGACGGCGCGGCGATCCGCGCTCAGATTGACCAGGGAGGGGATCCCAACTTTCGCATGGAGAGCGGCAAGACGCCGCTGATCATTGCGGCCAAGCTCGGCGATCCAGAGCTCGTCAGGCTGCTTCTCGACCTGGGCGCCGACGTCAACGCCGCCACCGAGACCGGCGGCACGGCGCTCATGTTCGCCGCCATTCGCGGTAACCTGGAAACCGTTCAGGCGCTCATCCTTCATGGTGCCGACGTCAACGCTGTTGCCCACTTCAACTGGACGGCGCTGATGGTGGCGGCGGTCAAGGGTCACGACGTCGTTGTGGATGTTTTGCTCGATAACGGCGCCGACGCAAACGTGGCCGATACCTACGGCTGGACGCCGCTGATGCGCGCGGCTTATGAAAACCGCGCCAGCGCGGTGCGCGCTCTTTTAAGATACGGACGGGTGAAACTGAACGCCAGGGACGAGACCGGCTTTACCGCACTTCACCACGCCGTCGCCCAGGGTTACGTTGAGATTGCGCGACTGCTGCTGGACAGTGGCGCCGACATCGATGCGCGGAACCAGGAAGGGGTGACGCCTCTGGAATTGGCGAGACTTATGGAGAAGAAAGAGTCGGTTCGTTTTCTCGAATCACGGGGTGCGAACTGACCAGTCGGAAATTCAGCACAGCATCTGAGTGGCCGAATACTCGTCTATTCTGGAAACCGTGGTCGTATCGGATACTTTTTGCTGAATATCCGAGGTCTCGTATTCAAGAGCAAGCCTGAAGGCGAAGGTATCGAAAAACTTTCGATAAAGTTCGCCACCGTAGGTCCCGCTGGCGTAAATGGCGCCGGCCTTATCGTCATATTCCAGCGCAATTGCGGCCAGCGGCTGCGGCGCCGGTCCGCCCAGCACGCGCGCTCCGCGGGCGGGATCGTAGACACTTTTCTCCGAGCAGCAGTAGATCACTCCGGGCCGGCGAACGGTTTTCTCGCCTTTGTCCTTGAAACTCACGTCCTCGTGGCGGTAGTTGATGAAGCTCACCGCCTTTGACGGATGGGTCATCTTGTGGGCGCATATAGCGCAAAAGGAGACGATGGAGCGATCGGGTCCTACGCCTCCCTGCCAGATATATTCCCGGCCCGCTTCGGTTTTGAGCCGCTCGCTGCCGTTGGCCGGCTTGCCCAGGTTGAGCAAAAAGCACGGCGTGGTGACGTAGGGGTAGTTGAAGACGTAGCTGACTCCCTCTTCCAGGCTCTCGGCGGTTACCGGTTGCCGCTGAGCGTCCACCAGCATTACCCGGTTGTAACGGTGCAGGGAAGATTCCTGGCTCGCGAGCAGCGAAGGACTCGCGCTTACCGAAACGGCGGCAGAGGCGCAGATCTTGACGAAACCCCGTCGCTTTATTTTGTCTGAATCCAACGCTTGTTTTGGGTGGCTACAGGTACCGATGCCTGACCGCGGCTCGGGTTCGCGGCGTCATGTTAATGGATTGTAGGTTCTACACCAAAACCTTTTCTCTCCCCGGCCCCAGCTTTCGACCGCCGGTGAACCTCCGGGTTCCGGCTTCATCGAGTTGCGCCGGCGGCTCTGAGCGCAGCCATGATTCCTTCCTCACCGACCATCTCCGCCGCCGCCATCGCCGTCCAGCCGTCCCTCGCCTGCGCGCGGGGATCCGCGCCCTGGGCCAGCAGCAGGTCGACTAGGTCGGCGAAACCGTGATTGGCGGCGTACATCAGCGGCGTGCGTCCGTCGTCCCGATCGGGCGCGTTCGGATCCGCGCCGGCGGCAAGCAGCATCCGCACCATAGGCGTGAATCCGGTGCGTACGGCTTCGATTAGAGGCGTCCGGCCGGATTCAGCAGGCAGATTGAGATCGGCGCCGGCATCGGCGAGGCGGCCGGCGACCTGGAGATGCCTCCCGAGCACCGCCTGTCCCAGCGGCGAAGCGCCGTCTTTTGCCCTCAGGTTCGGCCCCGCTCCCGCGCCGAGCAGCAGCTCCACGCTGCGCAAATCGCCGCTGGACGAGGCCAGAGATAACGGGGTATAGCCGTCGATGTCGGGGCCGTTCGGATCCGCTCCGTTGAGCAGCAGCAGCTCCAATGTGCGGGCGTTTCCCCGGGCGGCGGCCTGGTGCAGGGCGCGACGGCCATCGTCGCTCTTGGCGTCTATCTTTGCTCCCGCGCCGACGAGCTCCACCGCGGTGGCCAGGCCGGTGCGGGCGCCGGCCGCCCCCATCAGTGCGGTAAAGCCGTCGGACGCTGGCTTGTTGGGGTCCGCGCCACCCTCGATCAGCCGGCGCACGCTGAGCTCGTTGCTGCGGGAGGCGGCCTCGATAAGGGCGGTATTCCCCCGCTCTGCTTCGGCCAGATCCGGGTTCGCGCCGCGCTCCAGCAGCGCGTGAACGATTTCGTGGTGGTCGAAGCGGGCGGCCAACATGAGGGCCGTCCAAGAATTCGTCGTCCGAGCGTCCACTTCGGCGCCGGCGTCCAGAAGTCGAACCGAAGCTCGCGTGTGCCCGTTGGTGGCGGCGAGCATCAGCGGAGTCAGATTTCCCCGGCGCGTATCCCGCGCGTTCGGGTCGGCGCCGTTTATAAGGGCGTACGACACCAGGTCGTCTCGACCCGCCTCCGCCGCCATCAGCAGGGCCAGGTCGGCAACGTCCTCCGGCGCTTGCTGTGCCCAGGTGCCGGCGGCGGCGGTCAAAAGCAGCAACCCGGCGGCGAGTCGGAGCAGCGAGGCGACGGGCGACTTGATCCGCGGACGATCAGACGGCAGCGTTGCTACCGACGGCCCTGATGGGTAGCGGCCAAACGTCTCTGTCCGCGCCAGGAAAATATTCGACACCGTGACATGCATTGCTTGAATCCCGATATCGTACGCTGGAACAAGAAATATCGCGCGGCCCGCGGCTCGGCCTTCGCGCAGCCGGACGAGCTCCTTATCCGGCATCAGTCGCTGCTGGTCGAATGCGCTGACGTCCTGGACGTGGCCTGCGGCGCCGGCGCCAACGCGATATTTGCCGCCCAGCGCGGCTGTCGCGTCGTGGGCGTAGACGCGAGCGTTGAAGGTCTGCGCATCGCCGCGCGCAGAGCGAAAGGGAAGGGCGTCGAGATTTCGCTTGTCGCAGCTGATCTGGATACCTGGCGTCCTCCCCCCGAGCGTTTCGACCTGGTCATCGTGATTCGTTACCTCAACCGGGCGCTGATGCCTTCACTTCGTTCCACGATCCGACCGGGGGGCGTGGTGATTTACAAGACCTTCAATCGCAACTTTCTGCAGCAGAAGCCGGATATAAACCCGGACTATCTGCTGGCGCCGGGGGAACTGGCGCAATGTTTCGCGACCTTCGACGAAATCGCCACCAACGACCGGGTGGCCAACGCCGACGTGTCCTCGTGGTGGATCGGAAGAAAGTCCGCGCGGTGACGACGAATACGGATTTCTGTGTTCTTATTCCACTGAAAGAAAGCGTAACGCCTCTAGGTCTTTATCCGAACCGAATCGCCAGAGGTCGAGGCACATTTCGATAAAGCCCTCTTCGTGGTCGAAGCTTTCGGCATCGGCGCGCACCTTGAGCGGGCGCAGCTGATCCCGCATCACCTTTAGCGTTCCGTCCGGCTGTACTTCACCGAGGCCGAACAGCTCGGCGATATCCTGGAGCAGATAGTCCCCGTCAGCGTACTCGTGAACGAGCTCCTCATGATGGCCGTCACCCAGGTAGTACACGCCGGGAGTTTTCATTTCGAACGCCACCGTACCGAACGCAGATTTATTCGCCGGCGCGAGCGCCCTCGCCGAACCTGAAATACTCAGCGGGGCTCAGCTTCACCGCGCTACCGTTATCGAGCTCCAATTCCGCTTCACCGCGATCGCTGATTCCCGCGAGCTTTCCGCTCAGCGTCTCTTCCTTGAGGCTCAGCGTCACCGCTTCTCCTATGCCGTCGGCGCGAAGCAGCCACGCTTTGCGCACCGGTTCGAAGCCTTCCTCTGCCCAGCGATTGATCCAGGAGAGGAAATGGCGGCTGAAGCCCTCAATCAGCGATTCGACGGTTGCCTCACGCGTTCCGCTGGCGTGGATGCTGTTGAAGCGCTCGGGTTCCGGATTCGGCGGGTGCTCCGCCACGTTGATGCTTACCCCCAGCACAATCCAGGGGTAGGGTTCGACATCGTCCCCGGACGCCGCTATCCGCACCATGCCGCTCTTCAAATCGTTTATTAAGATTTCGCCCGGCCAGCGCCAGCGCAAACCCGTCATCGCCAGCACCGTGTCCGCGATGGCCGTCCCGATACTGACGGTGGCTATATACAGGAGCTGCTGCGCGCTGGGGTTGTCGTATTCGGGCTCGATGACCAGCGCGCAGTGCAGATTACCCCGCGGCGCGTACCACCGTTTTCCGGAGGCCGTGCGGGCGTCGGTCTGTTCCCGCGCCCATATCAGCGTACCTTCCCCGGCGCCCCGGCGGGCGCGGCGGGCCGCCTCCTCGACCACGTCGTCTACTCGATCGAGAACGACAAGCTCGTAGGCGGTCGGCAGGGCGGGGAGATCCGGGGTCATGCTAGGATTTCGATTCCGTTTATTGAGCGCCGTTACAACGCTGAAGCGTTCGCACGGGCGCGGTTAAAATCCGTCTGAACAAAGAGTTGTAGTTTACCCTTGGTGTCTGCGGCGTGGAGCCGCGACGAGATAACTTTCGAATGAGCCGCCGCGAGCACTTCTCACCTATTCGAGCCCTACCGCACGGGTGGGCGCCGCTGTGCGCGGCTCTGGCTGTGGTGCTCGCCGCCGGCCCGGCCCTGAGCGCCGGTACCGGGGAGCACGCTGTGATTTCCAGGCTGCAGGCGGCGGCCGGTGCCGTATGCGAAAGCGCCGGTCCGGATGATGTCCGGGTGGCGCTGGCGCTGGGCGGCGCCATTCTGCTGGAACGCGCGCCGCTGATGTTGCGCGGGCAGGACGCCGGAACCCGCCATCGCTACATGCTGAAGGACGGTTCCCGGGTGACTCTGGAGGAATTCGCGCCCGGGAAGAAGCTCCAGCGGTTGACGCTGGTTTACCACGCTGACG
>JBFIYQ010000122.1:0-7804 GCA_041605275.1 Gammaproteobacteria bacterium | reverse complement strand
TACGCCTGCGCACCTTTCTCATCGCGCGCCTTGCAGCTACGGGCATCTTCACGCCCTCGCAACGGCGTCTCCAAAGGCAGACGGCTGGCCCAGGCAATGTTCAGTAACTTAGGGCTGCGGGCGCGGATCTGCCCGCATCTGCGGCGTTGCGGCAGAAAAACGGTACGGCCGGCTAGAGGCGGTAGACGATGAGTAGCACGCCGGCATCCACGGCAGGACTCAGGGGGGTTCTGTCGTTGTTGTGGAGAACGACAATCAGCTCGTGGGAACCGTCGGTAATATTCGAGGGCAAGGTGATCTTGATGCTCGGCGCCGCCGCTTCCGCCAGGAAGTCGTCGCCACCGGTCTGGTTCAGATAGACGCGGTAGTGGCCCGCGCCGGGCTCGTTGTCTTTGCCAATCCGGCTTTCGTCGAGCCTGAAGCCCTCGACCGAGACGCTCACCGTGATCTCATCTTCCGGCTGAACCGCGTGGGTCTTGTCAGCGCTGATGGTGATCTTCGGCAGGTCGTCCCGGGCGTCGGCAGGGCCCTCGCCGGCTTGCGAAGTGGCGGCGGCCTTGGGTTCGGCAGGCTGGTCCTCGTCGCCGCAGCCTGAAACCAGCGCCAGACTCAGGACGCTGGCGAGAATTAAGGGCGCTTTCCACATGGTCGGGTCTAATCGCGGTCTGAATGCTCTATGATCCCGGCGCATATTAGCGTCCCATCAAGAAGACGTTAAGTCCTGCGCTTGCCCGGGAGGTTTTAATGGAGACCGAAGTCCAATCGGCGCTTTCGCGCATTGATTTGTTCAAGGACGTGCCGATGGAAAACATCAGCGCAGCGCGCCTTGGAGGTCTGTCCAACCGCAATTACGAAATCCAGAGTCCCGTCGGACATTTTGTATTGCGCATACCAGGGGAAGGCACCGGCGACATCATTGATCGCAGCGTCGAGGAGCACAATGCCCGCATTGCGGCGCAGGCCGGCGTAAACGCCGAGGTGCTGTTTTTCGATGCGACGGAAGGCATCATGCTCTGCCGTTACGTGGAGGACTCGGTGACCATGAGTCCCCGGGGTTTCAAGGATCTGGGGGCGGTGGAGCGCGCCGCCCGCGCGTTCCATCGCCTGCACACCTGCGGCCAGACTTTTCGCACCCGGTTCGAGTTATTCGAGCAGATCGACAGCTATCTAAACGTGTTGAAAAAGCTCGAGGCGCCGATTCCAGACGGCTATGCCGAGGTTCAGCGCGAGGCCGAGGCCGTGCGCGAAGCGCTCGGCGCCCGTGAGCTTCCCCTTGCCCCGTGCCACTGCGACCCGCTGGCGGAAAACT
Source organism: Gammaproteobacteria bacterium (assembly GCA_041605275.1). Classification (GTDB taxonomy): domain Bacteria; phylum Pseudomonadota; class Gammaproteobacteria; order HK1; family HK1; genus CAMYJH01. The sequence goes on along the minus strand of JBFIYQ010000122.1, from coordinate 6,495 downwards.
TTCTCGACGTGGGCAATCGCATGTTCGTCGTCGATTTCGAATACTCGGGCAACAACGATCCCATGTGGGACCTGGGCGATTTGTCCGTGGAGGCGGAGTTCAACCAGCGCCAGGACGAGGTGTTTTTGAACGCCTATTTCGACGGTGAGCCGCCGGCTTACGATGCGGGTCGCATGGTGATGTACAAGGCCATGTGCGACCTGCTGTGGACGCTCTGGGGCGTGGTGCAGTTCGCCAACGACAATCCCGCCGAGGATTTCTGGGCCTATTCCGTCAACCGGCTGGATCGCTGTCGCACGCTGATGGCGAGCGACGCGTTTCCCCGGCAGCTGGAAGCGGTGCGCCGGGGCCCGTAAGCCTTTCTCGCTCAGATTTGGCGCAGGACTTTTCGCATGCGCCGCGTGTCTGCTTCGCTCAGTCCCGCCGCGATGGCGCACTGGAGCACCAGCGGCGCAACCGCGTCATAGGCGGCGGCAACGTCTTTTGACAGTTTGCTCAGACTGTTGCGGTGCGCGGCGACGGTGGCCGCATCCGCGCGAATCACGGGGCCGGTCAGCGCTTTGGGCAGTCCGATGCGCATGATGTTCTCAGCAACGGTACGCACCAGGCTGCCGGCGGCGCGCTCGGCTTCCCGGCGCTCGAGCCCCATATCCTGCAGCGCCGGGATGGTGGCGTAAACAAAGCCCACGGTACCACCGGCAATCATCGCGGCCAGCGCGTGGTAGGCGGGTCCGTGCAGCGGCAGGGCGAGCACCTTTGCCCCCACGGCCTCGGCGATGCGCCGCGCCGCGCTGACCGCGGCTTTGTCCCCGGAGCTGACGAAATATGCGCCGTCGAGATCCGGCGGCCGACCGGGATCGGCGAAGGAGGCCAGCGGGTGCATGGCGCCGACCCGGGCGCCCGCCCGGGCGCAGGCCTCGAGCTCGTCCGGGCTGCGGGAGCCGGCGCAGTGGAGCACGCAGGCGCCTTTTCGAAGCCACGGCGCAATGCGGGCCGCGACCTCGCAAATGACTGGATCCGGCACCGCCAGCACCACGGCGTCCGCCGCGGCGATTATCTTGCGTGAAGGACGATGCCCCGAGGTCAGCCGACACTCTCCGGGCGCGCTCCGGGCGAGCTTTTGAAGTCCCCGACCCACCCGTCCGCGGCCTACCAGCACAATTTTCATTTTTCTCTCCCTTCTTTGTTGCCTTGAGCCCTTCGCCGAGGGCCGATTCTACGACGCGTCGCCGCCAGTGACTTTTGCCACTGTAACCGAGCTGTAATTGGCGTGTGATCGGGGCGTCAGCGGGGTCAGGGTAATTTGATTCCCAGTTCTGGTGTCGGAGCCGTGGCATGACCGTCTAAACACGGATTGCGTGACTTAGGTCACAGGCCGATCCGCAGAAGTGTGAACGCGGTGGGCCGGCCGGGCCCGGCGCGTTGCCATACTGAGCGTTGAGCCGGCGCCGACAGTGCCTCCAGGCGCGGAGGAGAACGAGCATGAACAGGCAAGTTACGAGACGGATGACGATTGTCGCAATTGCATTTGCGCCGCTTCTCTCGGCCTGCGCGGGGATCGAGCAAACATTCCGCGACGCCAACGGTGTAGTCAATGAGGTCATTGACTTGAGCGCTGAGGCTCAAAATCCGACGCAAAAGGAGCCGCTCTACGCCATCGAGGATCGGGTGGAAACCGCCTGCCGGCCGCTGTTCGAAAGCGCCAATCAGCGCATGACCGGCGGCGACGTGTCGATGCTGACGAAGGTATCGGTGCTGATGAGCTCTGGGCGCTGCCGCAGCTCGGTGGATCAGGCCCAGCGGGATCTGGATCGGTATCGGGAAGGTATCGACGCCGCCTCGAAGGTAGCGGACGCCGAAAAGCCGAAAGCGTTTTAAACTGCGGTGTGTAGATAGTAGATAGGGCGGCTCCGATTACACACTGAGCTTCGCACTTACCATCTACCAGCTGCCATATTCCAGATCTTCACCTCACCGACTTCGCCGCAGGGCGCAAGCTTGAAAGCTGCTTCGCCACCGGCGGCACCCTCAGCAGCATCAGCAGCAGCAAGATTACCAGGTAGAAAAGCGGATCCCGGAGATCCGCTTTGACCAGCAGCAGGTAGTGGCCAACGCTGGCCAAAGCGGCCACGTACACCAGGCGATGAAGCTGCTGCCAGCGCCGGCCGCCAAGGCGTCGCACCATGCCGTCGGTGGAAGTGATGGCGAGAGGGATCAGCGGCAGGAGCCCGATCCATCCCACGGTGATATACATGCGGTAAATCGCGTCTTCGATAATGTAGAGAATCCCCAGTTCCGCCTCGAAGATGACGTAAGCAATCAAATGCAGCGCGGAATAGAAAAACGCGTACAAGCCCAGCATGCGTCGAAACTTCATGATCGGATTCCACCCGGTCATTCTTCTGAGCGGCGTCACGCAAAGGGTGACCAGAAGAAAACGCAGTCCCCAAAGTCCGGTCTCGCGGATGAATTCGTTCACCGGGTTCGCGCCCAGCCCGCCGGTGAACATCCCCCAGGCGAGATAGACGAAGGGGATCAGCGCGATGACAAACACCGCGGGCTTTAAAACCCGTTCGATGAGCTGGGGTTGGGTCATATAGGCGTTGAGATGATGGAATTACGGCAAGGAATTAGTGACATGTAACTTGTGACACGTGACATGTAAGAGATGTCTCGTGGCTGATAATGTGAAGTCCCTGCAAAGTCAAACTGATACGCCAGCCTGAATAGATTTCTCCACAAATTTCTTGTTATTTGTCACATGTCACCAGTAGATAGTAGCCCGTGACTGACCGCCCCGCACCTCAGAAGAACTTCCGCAGGTCCATGCCCTCGTACAGGCTTGCCACCTGGTCGGCGTAGCCGTTGAACATCTTCGTGTCCTGCTTGAACACGTCGCCGATACGGCGCTCGCGCGCCTGGCTCCAGCGGGGATGAGCCACCTGCGGATTGACGTTGGAGTAAAAGCCGTACTCGTGGGGCGCGGCGACGTTCCAGCTCGTAGGCGGCTCTTCTTCGGTGAAGCGGATGGTGACGATGCTCTTTATGCTCTTGAAGCCGTACTTCCACGGCACCACCAGACGAATCGGCGCGCCGTTCTGATTCGGCAGCACGCGACCATAGATGCCCACCGCAAGTATGGTGAGCGGGTGCATGGCTTCGTCGATACGAAGTCCTTCCACGTAAGGCCAGTCCAGCACCGGAATCAACTGACCCGGCATTTCCGCAGGTTTGTACAGCGTTCGGAAAGCGACGTACTTGGCCTTGGAGGTGGGCTGGAAGCGCTTGAGAATGGGCGCTAGAGGCACGCCGACCCAGGGCACGACCATCGACCACGCCTCCACGCAGCGCAGGCGATAAATCCGTTCCTCCAGCGCGTGGGGTTTCAGAAAATCCTCCAGATCCAGATCGCCCGGCTTCTCGCATTCGCCCATCACTTTGATTGCCCACGGGCGCGGCTTGAACTTCTCCGCGTTTTCGTAAGGGTCGCGCTTACCGGTGCCGAACTCGTAAAAATTGTTGTAGCGGGTGATGTCCTTCCAGGGGGTCAACGCCTCATCGGTGCTGAAAGCGGTTTCGGAAACGCTATTCAGCGAGTCTCCCGTGGCCTTGGGATCGGTCGCCAGGGCGCTGGCGCCACCCGGCAGAAGCAAAGTCGCGGCGGCACCGGCGATGCTTCCCGCGCCGCGCATGAAAACGCGCCGATTGAGATAATCGCTTTCCGGTGTGATCTCGGAAGGCTTGATGTCGCTGGGCTTCCTGATAAGCATGGTTTTCCTGCCGCTGCCGATTCGGTTGAGATCCTGGTCCAAGTCTAGGAGCGATTGTTCACGAAAATCTCACGCCATTATCGCGCGGCCGGTCGGGTTAACGAAATTTCATCTTCAGCCGATATGCGCGCGGGCGTTTCTGAACAGCCTGAGCCAGGGCCCGTCCTCGTCCCATTCTGCCGGACGCCAGGAATTCTGGACGCTCCTGAATACACGCTCCGGGTGCGGCATCATGATGGTCACCCGGCCGTCGGCGGTGGTGAGGCCGGTAATGCCCAGCGGCGAGCCGTTGGGATTTTCCGGATACCGGATGGCCGGCTCGCCCCTGCCGTCCACGAAGCGCAGGCAAACCAGGCCTTCGTCGAGGGTTCTCCGGGCGTCTTCGCCCTGCCTGAACATTGCCCGTCCTTCCCCGTGGGCCACGGCGATGGGTAGGTACGAACCCTCCATGCCGCTGAAGAAAAGCGAAGGTGACGGAAGCACTTCCACCATGGAGACGCGCCCCTCGAACCGCTCGGAGCGATTTTTCTCGAACATCGGCCAGTGTTCCGCGCCGGGGATGAGTTCGGCCAGATGGGAAAACATCTGGCATCCGTTGCAAACGCCAAGCGCAAAGCTGTCGGCTCGGGCGAAGAAATCTGCAAACACTGTTCGCGTCCGCTCGTTGAAGCGAATGGAGTTGGCCCAGCCGCCGCCGGCGCCGAGCACGTCGCCGTAGGAAAATCCGCCGCAAGCGACGATTCCGGCGAAGGCGTCCAGCGTTGCGTCGCCTTCCACCAGCTCACTCATATGCACGTCCACGGGCGCAAAGCCGGCGCGATCGAACGCGGCCGCCATTTCCACCTGTCCGTTGACGCCCTGCTCGCGCAGCACCGCCACCTTGGGTCTGGCGCCGCCGACGAATGGCGCGGCCACATCGTCGTCCGGCTCAAAGCTCAAGCGTGCGAAAAGAGCCACGTCGCGTTCGCCCCGTCGCGCCGCCTGCTCCTCGTCGGCGCACTCCGGGTTGTCGCGCAGGCGCTGCATCTGCCAGCTGGTTTCCGACCAGATCCCCCTGATATCGGAGACGGTTTCGTTAAACAGGGTTTTGCCGTTGTGGGTAACGACAAGGCGGCGGCTGTCATCCACCGAACCGACGACGTGGACGTGTTGCGCACTGGAAGCGTGGGCGCGCAGACGATCAATCACCTCATCTCGACGCTCGCGCGGCGTTTGCACCACTACACCGAGCTCTTCCGAAAACAGCGCCGCGCGCGCGTCCGCGCCCAGGGCGTCCAGGGTGAGACGAACACCGGCGTTGCCGGCAAATGCCATCTCGCACGCGGTGACAAAGAGCCCGCCGTCGGAGCGGTCGTGGTAGGCGAGCAGCAAACCGGCTTCGTTCAGGCTTTGCACCGCGGCGAACAGCGCCTTGAGCGCCGCCGGATCGTCGGCATCCGGTGGCGTTTCGCCGAGGCACCCGTAGGCTTGCGCCAGCACCGATCCGCCGAGGCGGTTTTTGCCCTTACCCAAATCCACCAGAACGAGATCGCTTTCTTCCACGTCAACGCGAAGCGCGGGCATCAGGCTGCGGCGCACGTCAGTCACTGGCGCGAAGGCTGAAACGATCAAAGACAGCGGCGCGGTGACGGCGCGTTCCTCACCGTCTTGACGCCACACGGTTTTCATCGACAGCGAGTCCTTGCCCACGGGAATCGCGATTCCCAGCGCGGGGCAGAATTCGAGCCCGACGGCGCGCACGGTGTCGTAAAGCGCGGCGTCCTCTCCCGGATGTCCGCAGGCCGCCATCCAGTTAGCGGAGAGCACAACGTCACTCAAATCTGCAATGGGCGCGGCGGCGATGTTGGTGAGCGCCTCGGCCACCGCCATCCGCCCCGAGGCGGGCGCGTCCAGCAGCGCCAGCGGAGTGCGCTCGCCCATGGCCATGGCTTCGCCGGAATAGCCATCGTAATCGGCAAGCGTCACCGCGCAGTCCGCCACCGGTACTTGTCCGCGGCCCACCATTTGATCCCGGCAGACCAGACCCGAGACGGTGCGGTCGCCGATAGTAATGAGAAAAGTCTTATCGCCGACGCAGGGCATGCGCAGCACCCGCTCCGCTGCGTCGCGCAGATCTTCGCCCGCGAAATCGAGTCCGTCCCCGGCGGCGTCGCGGTGAACCACGTCGCGGTGGGTGCGCGGCGGCTTGCCCAGGAGCACTTCCATTGGCAGATCGATGGGCGTTTTGCCCGCGTCCCGGTCGCTCACGATGAGCCGGCGATCTTCGGTTGCCTCCCCGACAACCGCGAACGGGCATCGCTCCCGCCGGCAGATGTTCGCAAAGCGTTCCAGCTGATCTGGCGCCACCGCCAGCACGAAGCGTTCCTGGGCTTCGTTGCACCAAAGCTCCATGGGCGACATTCCGGGGTCGGCGTTCGGCACCTCGCGCAGCTCGAAGGATCCGCCGCGCCCGGCGCCGTGGACCAGCTCCGGAAGCGCGTTGGAGAGCCCGCCGGCGCCCACGTCGTGAATGGACAGAATAGGGTTGTCCTGACCTAAGTGCCAGCAGCGGTCGATGACTTCCTGGCAGCGGCGCTGCATCTCGGCGTTGTCCCGCTGCACCGAGGCAAAATCCAGCTCCACCTCGCCCTTGCCGGCGGCCACCGAGGAGGCGGCGCCGCCGCCGAGGCCGATGAGCATGGCGGGGCCGCCGAGCACGATGATGCGGGCGCCCGGAGGCAGCGAG
>JBFIYQ010000121.1:0-7810 GCA_041605275.1 Gammaproteobacteria bacterium | reverse complement strand
GGGCGTGGAAATCGTTTATCTGGCGAATCCCAGCCTCAAGCCTGACGATATCCTCCAGGCCATTGCGCTCGAGATGAATCTCGATATCGCTCCGGGCTCCAACCGTCTCAAAGTCATGCACGCGATGCAGCAGCGGCTTCTGGAAAAGCACGCGGCCAACCGCCAGGTCGTGGTTTTCGTGGAGGAAGCGCAGAGCATGCCGATTGAAACGCTCGAGGAAATCCGGCTTTTGAGCAACCTCGAGACCAAGCGCGAGAAACTGTTGCAGATCGTGCTCTTCGGCCAGCCGGAGCTGGACGAGAATTTGAACCAGCCCAACATTCGCCAGCTGAAGGAACGCATTACCCACAGCTTTTATCTCGAACCGCTCAAACGAAATGAGCTGAGAGACTACGTCAACTTCCGAATGCGTGCGGTGGGTTACAGAGGGCCGGACGTTTTTCGCAGTAACGCTTACATCAGCATGACCCGGGCCTCGGAAGGGCTCACGCGTCGCATCAACATCCTCGCCGACAAGGCGCTGCTGGCCGCTTACGCCAATGACCGGCACGAAGTGAAGCTCAAGGACGTTCGAAAAGCGATCAACGACAGTCAGTTCGAAGCGCGCCACCGTAACCGGGTTTCCCGGCTCGCCTTACTCTTGGGCGTGCTGCTCCTGGCGGGCGCAGCCGGCTGGAGCATTTTCGAATCGTCTCATGTTATCGGGCGGTTCAGCGCGCAAGCGGCCGCGTCCGCGGCCGCGGATAGTAACCCGGGCGCTCAATCTGAGGGCGCAAAGCCGTCGCCGCCCGCCGTGGCCTCGAGTCCGGACCCGGCGGCGCCGGAGCCTCTCGATCTTTCTCCGCGCCAGAATGCGGCGCCGCCCCCCGCCGCGGACACCGCGGTGGCCGGTGAAGAAGCCGAACCGGCGCCGGCAGAGGCGCCACAATCTCCCGCGGTCGCCACCGGGCCGGAGCGGCATCGCGGCGGCGAGGCTTCCTCCGGCTATGCCCTGATGGCGGCCGCAGCCCGGGCGGCAATGCAGCAGCCGCAGGAGTCTTTTCCCGACGCCGCGCCGGCGACCGAATCGATCTACCGCCCGTTCTTAAGACAGGCGGCCGAGGCCGAGTCCGCAAACACGACGCAGGCGAATGCAGCGCTTACCCAGCACGCCGAATCCGATGTTACAGAATTGCAATCCTCAGATCTCATGGCCGATCGGATCGCGGCGACGCGACAATGGCTCGCCGGGGCCAACGACGATCACTACAGCATTCAGCTTCTGCTCACCGCGCAGAGTCAGCAGCGCCACGTGGAAGAATTTCTGCAGCAGCGCAACCGCGCAGGTGAGATCGATAAGGTTTACGTCTACCAAACCGTGATTGACGGTCGGCCCTACCTGGGCGTGCTTTACCGCGAGTTTTCCGGCTACAGCACGGCTAGACGGGCGCTGGAATCTCTGCCCCCGGATCTGAAGCGGCTAGGGCCTTTCATTCGAAACTTGCGGGACGTTGCCAGCGTCGGCTGATCGACTCGTACGCCCGATTCCAGGACCGGTTAACACTCAGGCGGGTTCGTTTTAAGCCGATAAAACGAACTTAGTTCCCATATCGAAACTGTGCGGTGTCTGATGTTTCGGACGGTGAGCCGTGTGGCAGTTTCGGGCTGCGGGAACGGCTTTTGGGCCCTGCTTTTACCTAGATTGCGGCATTACCAATAACTAGAGTTAGTAGGGGTAAGCGATTGATTCCGACCAACGGAGGGTGGAGGACTTGGGAATAAGACCGATAGGACGTGCCGCCTGCGGTGCGCTGGTTGCTGCTGCCGCGCTTTCCGCCTGCGTGGCGCCGCCGCCGCAGCCGCGCGATACGTCTGCCGGCCACCTCTCCAGTGAGCCGGTGGCCGCGCCGGTGGAGATCCCGGAGCCGGTCGCCCAGGCGCCTTTCGTGCCGCCGCCCAAGCCCGAAGCTCCGGTGGAAACTTACACTGTGGTGGTGAACGAGGTTCCGGTGAAGGAGCTCTTGTTCGCGCTGTCGAGAGACGCGCAGATTAATGTGGACGTGCATCCTGATATCAGCGGCAACGTCACGCTCAACGCCGTCGACCAGACGCTATCCCAGATTCTGGATCGCATCAGCCGCCAGATAGACATTCGTCACGAGAACCGTGACGGCACCATCGTCGTGGTGCCGGACACGCCCTTTCTGCGCACTTACAAGATTGATTACGTCAACGTGACCCGGGAATCGTCGGGAAAAATCGGCGCCTCCACCTTGGTCGCCGCTGGTGGCGAAGGTGCCGGCGCCAATACTTCCGATTCCACCATTTCGAACACCATCAACAATCGTTTTTGGGAATCATTGCAGATCAACGTCGAGGCGATTGTGCGACCCGACTCGGGCGCCGTTCCCGAGGGCGACGACAAAGGCGTCACGATGAATCGGGAGGGCGGTCTGCTTCTGGTCAGGGCCACGGCAAGACAGCATGACATGGTCAGCGAATATCTCGACAAAGTGATGGCGAGCATCACCCGTCAGGTGCTCATCGAGGCCACCATCGTCGAGGTCGAGCTCAGCGACCGCTACCAGGCCGGTATCGACTGGACCGCGCTCACCCGCAGCAAATTCGGCCTCGATGCGACCATCGGTTCCGATCTTGGCGCTGCATTTAGCAACGTCACTACAAGCGGCGGCGTGACCGGACTGATTCTAAATTACGCCGACAAGCCGGACGCCAGCAGCGACCTGGACCTGACCATCAATCTGCTCAATGAGTTTGGCGACACTCAGGTGCTTTCCAGTCCCAAAGTGATGACGCTCAACAATCAGCCCGCGGTGCTTAAGGTGGTGGACAACGAGGTCTATTTCGAAATCAGCGTCGATACCACCACTACAGATACGCAAGTGGTGACTACGGTGGATTCGGATGTGCGCACGGTCTCTGTGGGCCTGGTGATGACCGTCACGCCCCAGATAGGCGAGTCCGAGGCGGTGACCCTGAACGTCCGGCCCACCATCACCCGGGTGCGGGAGTTCAAGGACGATCCGGGCGTGGCCTTTGCCCTCGCGCAGATTGATGACCCGCCGCCCCTGTCAAGCGGCGTGCCCGTGGTTCAGGTGCGGGAGACGGAGACGGTGATGCGGGTGGGCACCGGCCAGATGGCCGTCCTCGGCGGTCTGATGCAGGACCGGCGCTTCAAGGACGACGAGTCCGTCCCGGGGCTCTCCGAGGTCCCGGGAGTCGGCGAGCTGTTCAAGTTCCGCGAGAGGGAGCAGACCAAGACCGAGCTGGTGGTTTTTCTCCGTCCCACGGTCATCCGTTCTCCCGATATCGAACGGGATTTCTCAAGCTTTCAGCGCTATCTGCCGAAAAACCTTCAGGACAATGAGGCCCTGCCTTCGCTCGTAAATCCGCTCTCCCAGAACTAAAAAAGCCATGAGCCTCCTGATGGACGCCCTAAAACGGGCCGAGAAGGCCCGCCAGGCGCAAGCCGAGAAGACGTCGGACGGCGAAGGCATGTCCAGCTCCAAGCTCGAGCTGGACCCCATCGAGGTGGAAGCGCCGGACTCGGGCTCCCAAGAGGCGCTCCCGTCCGAGCCGCCGTCGGCGTCACCAGCCCCGGAATCCCTCGACGACGGACCCGGGGAGCGGGCGCCGCCCGAGCCGTCTTCTCCCGCGGCCCCGGGGCCTTCAACCACCCATTTTTCCCTCACAGACAATTTTCCGGCCACCGAGAAGGTGCCCCCACCGGCACCGTCCGGCGGCGGTCCGCCGGAGCCCCCGGGCGGAGGCGGGGAAGGGGAAAAGCTGGGTCCTTTTTCGCTGATGCGGGACGACGAGCTCTCCCTAGAGGACACCGGGGAATTGTTGCCGGTGGTTCGAGAGGCGGAAAAGTCCCTCAACCGGTACTTCGACGAGCCGGCGGATTCCGCCGCCACCACCACCGCGGGACCCGAGGTAACCGTCGGGGACGAAGATTCCACCGTGCTCGGAGGGCGAGGTGCCCGCAAAAGCGACTCTCAGGCGAAACGCGCAGCTGAGAGCGTATTCAAGGCCAAAGGGCCTGCCGTAGCCCGTTACCAGCGCAACCGAACCCTGATCATTGCGCTGCCGCTCGTGCTGCTCGGTGTAATTGCCATCGGCCTGCTGTTTTTCTGGGACTCTCTGGAGCGGGCCGTGTTCGGGCCACCGCCGGTGCTGGTTCAACGACCGCCTCAGGCGACCGAAATTCCGCCCCCGCCGCAGGCCGCGGCGCCGGTGGAGCCGTCGAAGCTGGCGGCCGCCGCAGAGGCGGCGTCGGCCGGCCAGCGGCCCGCCGCGCAGGCGCAGGATCGGGAGACGACCGGGTCTTCCGGCACCGCGACGAAACCCTCCACTCCCGTTTTGAACGGCGCCGCGGGACCCGGCAACGCGGAAACCGTCGCTGCGGCTCCGGTGGCGACAGCGGTCGCCGCCAACCCGGCCGGCATCGGCTTGGAGCATGTCACCGAAAAAGCGACCTCGGCTGCCACGCAGCAAAAGCAACCGGCCCTGACCCAGCCGCCGCCGGCGTCCGTTGGTCGTCACTTCGCCGGGGCCTCAGTCGCCGGCGTGCGAATCTCCCGGAGATCCAAGCCGGACGGGGTGCACGCCGGAATACATGAAGCCTACCTGGCCTTTCAGCGCGGTGACGACGCCGTCGCCCGGGCCCTGTATGCGGAGGTCAATAGGCGGCATCCTAATAACCGCAACGCGCTTCTCGGGCTTGGCGCCATCGCGGTGCGCGGCGGTCATTACTCCGAGGCCATCGGTCATTACGCCCGGGTGTTGTCCATCAATCCCCGGGATCCCGTCGCGGGCGCGGCCTTAATCAATTTGAACCAGCGCGTCCCCGCGGGCGAGGGCGAAGGCCACATCAAACGGCTGCTGGGGGAGGAATCCGAAAATCCGTTTCTGTATTTCACCCTGGGCAATGTTTATGCGCGGCAGGGCCGCTGGATGGAGGCCCAGCAGGCCTACTTCGACGCCTACCGCCGCGACAGCAAGAACGCGGATTTCGCCTTCAATCTTGCGGTCAGTCTGGACCGCCTCGGCCAGGCGGCCACCGCCCTGACTTACTACCAGCGCGCCCTTAATCTTGCCTCGGAAGGACCGGCAAGCTTCAAGTACAAGGATGCCCAGATGCGGATCGAGCGCCTCACCGCCGGAGGCCAGGGGTGACGGCCCAGGCGCCGGTGGTGGATAAAGATGCGCCGGTTAAACGCCGGCGCATTGGCGAGTTGCTCGTCAGCAAGGGTGTGGTCAGCGAAGACCAGGTCCGGATTGCGCTTACCGAGCAGAAAAAGAGCAAAGAACATCTTGGCAAGATCCTGGTGCGTCTCGGCTTTGCCACCGAGGCGGTCATCCGGGACGTTCTCGGCGGCGCGCTTGGCTACGACACCGTCGACCTGTCCAAGGTGGTGGTGGACGCGGACGTAGTTAAGCTGATCCCCAAGGACGTTGCGCGCCGCTACCACATGCTCGCTATCACCTACTCCCCCGAGGCGCAGGTGATGACGGTGGCAATGTCGGATCCATACAACGTCATCGCCCTGGATCAGGTCAGGGCGCAGCTTGGCGGTGATTTGGAGGTCAAGGCGCTGATCGCCGGCGAGGCCGAGATTAACAAGGCCATCGATCAGTTTTACGGATTCGAGCTTTCCGTCGACGGCATTCTCCAGGAAATCGAAACCGGAGAGGTGGATTATCAAAGCCTGGAGGCGGAAAGCGACGAATACAGCCAGCCGGTGGTGCGGCTGGTCAATGCGCTGCTCTCCGACGCGGTCAAGCGCGGCGCTTCCGACATTCACTTTGAGCCCGAGCACGATTTCCTCCGAATTCGTTACCGGGTCGACGGCGTGCTGCGCCAAATCCGCAGCCTGCATCGAAATTACTGGGCGGCCATCGCCGTGCGCCTCAAGGTAATGGCCGGCATGAATATCGCCGAAATGCGCGCCCCCCAGGACGGCCGAATTTCGCTTTCGGTATCCGGTCACGCGGTGGACTTCCGGGTGTCTTCTTTGCCCACCACCTACGGCGAGAACATCGTCCTGCGCGTGCTCGACCGTCAGAAGGGCATCGTGCCGCTGGACGGTCTGGGCCTGTCCGAAGACGCGCTGACCACGCTTCGTCTGATGATGGCGCGTCCCGAGGGCATCATTCTCGTTACCGGCCCCACAGGCAGCGGTAAGACCACCACGCTTTATTCGATGCTCAATCATTTGAACAGCGAAACGGTGAACATCATGACGCTGGAGGATCCGGTGGAGTACCCGCTGGAGATGATTCGGCAGACTTCGGTAAACGAGGCGGTTCGGCTGACCTTTGCCAACGGTATCAGAAGTCTCATGCGCCAGGATCCGGACATCATTCTGGTGGGCGAAATTCGCGACGAGGAGACCGCCGAAATGGCGTTCAGGGCGGCCATGACCGGCCATCAGGTGTTCACCACCCTGCACACGAACTCCGCCATCGGCGCAATACCGCGGCTGCTGGAAACCGGTGTCATTCCCGACATCATGGCCGGCAACATCATCGGCATCATTGGGCAGCGACTGGTAAGGAAGCTTTGCGTCCACTGCAAAGAAGTCTACGAGCCCTCGAAGCTTGAGCGACAGATTCTGCAGCTGAGCGCAAGCTCCGAGGCCCCTCCCATATATCGCGCCAGCGGCTGTCAGCGTTGCGACCACTCGGGTTTCAAGGGCAGGCTTGCGCTCACCGAGCTGTTGCGTTTCGATGGCGAGATCGACGAGCTGGTAGCAAGGCGGGCCACCCAGCGAGAAATTCTCAAGGTGGCGAAGAACAAAGGTTACACAACGCTGGCGGAGGACGGGATCCGGAGAGTGCTTGAAGGCGTCACCAGCATGGACGAGATCTCGCGAGTGATGAATCTGACCGACGGCATCAGCTGAGGCCGCCATGCCGCTGATGCAGTACAAGGCGATGGACGAGCGTGGCCGAATCGCCACCGGCCGCATGGAAGCCGCCAACGCCGCCGACCTAGAGCTCAGGCTCGAGCGCATGGGCCTGGATCTGGTGAATTTCGCCGAGGCCAAGATCCGGGCCTCGGCCTCTTCCGGCACCCGCGTTTCACGACGCGAGCTCATAGGCTTTTGTTTTCAGCTCGAGCAGCTGCTCTCATCCGGCGTTCCGGTTGTGGAAGGGCTGGTGGATCTCCGAGACTCGGTGGAGGACCGCAACCTACGGGAAGTCATCGCCGTCATGATCGAGTCCATTGAGGGCGGTAAGACGCTGTCCGGCGCGATGGAAGAGTTCCCCCAGGTCTTCGACGGCGTTTTCGTCAATCTGGTTCGCGCCGGGGAGTTCAGCGGTCAGGTCGGAGCGGTGCTGCAGAAGATCACGGAAACGCTCAAGTGGCAGGACGAGCAGGCGGCGCAGGTGAAAAAGCTGCTCATGTATCCCACCTTCGTCGGCCTGGTGGTGATACTGGTGCTCGCATTTTTGATGACCTACCTGGTGCCTCAGCTGGTGGGATTCATCAAGAACATGGGACAGGAGCTCCCCTGGCACACCCAGATGCTAATCGCGATCTCCAACGTGTTCGTCAATTACTGGTGGGCCATCGTTATCTCGCCTGTGTTCATCGGAATGGCCTTGATGCTGTTGTACAAGTCCAGTCCCGGTTTCCAGTACGCCTTTGACGATTTCAAGCTGCGCGTCTGGGTACTTGGCCCGATTCTGAAAAAAATCATTCTCGCCCGATTCGCCAACTATTTTGCCCTCATGTACGCGTCAGGGATCACGGTCCTGGACTGCGTTCGCATCAGCGAAAGCCTGGTGGGCAACAAGGCGG
>JBFIYQ010000120.1:0-7827 GCA_041605275.1 Gammaproteobacteria bacterium | reverse complement strand
TGGAAGATAAAGAACGGCGTGCATCACCTGACCACGCCCGGCGGCACCGTGCGCGCCCGCGCCGTGGCGCTCGCAACCGCCGGCTATACGCCGCCGGGCTTAAGCAATCGGACAAAGAATCGATTGATGCCGATCCTGTCGAACTCCATCGTCACGCGCGCGCTCAGCGATGAAGAGAAGGACGCCTGCGGGTTCAAGACCTGCTCTCCGCTGACGGACACCCGCACGCTGCGTCATTACTATCGCTTTCTCCCCGACGGTCGGGTACAGATCGGCAGCCGCAGCGCCATCACGGGGCTCGACGCCGAAAATCCGAAGCACTTGGCGCTTTTACTGAAAGGGCTTTACCGCAAATTTCCGATCCTTGAGGGTATTGATCTCGAATACTCGTGGTGGGGCTGGGTTGACGTCAGCCACGATATGATGCCCCGCGTCTTTCAGCCCGATCCGCAGCAAACGATTTATTACGCCATGGGCTATGGCGGCAATGGCGTGATGTACTCGGCCCAGGCCGGCCGGCGCATGGCGCAGATGGTTGCGGGTCACAGTGTCCGATCCCTGGAACTGCCGATTTTCACCTCACCGCTTCCGAGTCACGGCATCCTCACTCCGTTTCGCCGAATGGGTCAGCGGGCTATGTACGTGTGGTACTACCTCAACGATGAGGTGCTGTGAGCCGGGTCGAATCGACGAACTATTCAATTATGAAAAAGAAAGCCCGTACCGCACTCGAGCAGCGCACCGTGCGCGAAGTAATCGACAACGCCGCGAAGGTACACCCTGAGCGCGTGTTTCTGGTCGCTCCTGAGACGGGCCGGCGTTACGACTACGCGGCGCTTCAGACCGAAGCTCTGGCCACCGCCCGGCATCTTGCCGGACTGGGACTCAAAAAGGGTGAACCCGTATCTTTCATGCTCGGTAACGGCAGTGCGGCGGTTAACCTGCTGCTGGGCTCGATGTACGGTGGATTCGTCAGCGTGCCCCTGAACACGGCGGCGGGCCCGTCTCAGATCGCTTATGCGATCGCGCATTCTGAAACGCGGATTCTGTTCGTGTCGTCTGAACACCGCGAACTGCTGAATCAGGCTTTGAAAGAAATCGATGTCGAACTGCGGATAGTCAACACGGACTTAGATGCCGGTCCGGAATGGCCCGAGGCGGAAACGAAGATTAAAAAGCTGCTTCCGGTCGATGCCGAGGACAATGCGTTGCTGATGTACACTTCCGGGACGACCGGAAACCCTAAAGGTGTGCTTCTGACTCATGGCAATGTGCTTGCCGGCGGCGCAAACACCGCGGGCGCCCATGAGCTCACTGACGCGGACCGCGGATTGTGCGTATTGCCGCTTTGTCACATCAACGCGCAGATAGTCACTGTGTTCGGTCCCCTGGTCAGCGGCGGCAGCGTGACAATGCCACACCGGTTCAGCGTGTCTCTTTTCTGGAAGTGGGTGATCGATTTCGAGTGCACGTGGTTCAGCGTGGTGCCGACAATCATCTCCTACCTGGCGCACGACCAGAATCCGCCGCCGCGCGAGAGGCTGCGCAACGTGCGCTTCGGTCGTTCGGCCTCGGCACCGTTGCCGCCCGTTCTCCACGAGACGTTCGAAAAAAAGTTTGGTATCACCATTGTGGAGACAATGGGGCTGACCGAAACAGCCGCGCAGATATTGTCCAATCCCATGCCGCCGAAGCGTGGAAAGTATGGCTCTCCCGGAGTCGCGTATGGCAACGAGGTGAAAATCGTCGATACCGCCGGCAACGACGTTCCCGCCAACACGGAAGGGGAAATCGTGGTGCGGGGACCTAACGTGATGCGCGGCTATCTGAAGAACCCGGAAGCGACAAGAGAATCTGTCGACCCGGATGGCTGGCTGCATACCGGCGACCTGGGTCGCAAGGATGAGGATGGGTACGTGTTCGTCACCGGGCGGCTGAAGGAGCTGATCATCAAGGGCGGGGAAAACATTTCACCGCGAGAGATCGACGACGTGCTTTACAGCCATCCGGCAGTGGTCGAGGCAGGTACCGTAGGTATTCCGGACGATCACTATGGCGAGGACGTGGTCGCGTGCGTTGTTATCAACGACGAAATCGCCTGCAACGAGCAGGAGCTGATCGAGTATTGCGCGGCGCGGGTGGGTGCTTTCAAGGCGCCGAGAGCGATTTACTTCATGAGTGATCTGCCCAAAGGCCCGTCCGGTAAGGTGCAGCGGCGCAAGCTGGTGTCACTCATAAGGGGGGACTTCCCGACCACGATTTGAGCCGGGAGCAACAACCCGTCTCGGCGATGCCGGTGGCCGTGGTAATGCCGGATCGCTTCGGCGACCGGGTCGCCTGACTAAGCGCCCGCCTCACTCGCTTGCGCCTGCACCACGGTGACCGCCATGGCGTGATAGACGTCTTTGACCGAGCAGCCGCGCGAAAGATCGTTCATCGGTTTATTCAGGCCCTGGAGGATGGGACCGATGGCGGTGGCCTTGCCGATGCGCTCGGCCATCTTGTAGCCGAGATTGCCCGCCTCGAGATCCGGGAATATGAGCACGTTGGCCTCGCCCCCGACGGCGGATTCCGGGTCCTTCTGCGCCGAGATCGCCGGAACCAGCGCCGCATCCAGCTGCACGTCAGCGTCGATTTTCAGATCCGGGCGCTGTGCTTTGACCAGTCCCGCCGCCTTGGTCACCTTATCCACCAGCGGGTGTTTTGCGCTGCCGCGGGTGGAAAAAGACAGCATCGCAATCCGGGGTTCTACATGCAGCAGATCCCGTGCGCTTTCAGCGGAGGCGATGGCGATCTGCGCCAGCTGCTCCGCGTTCGGGTCCACCACCAGGCCGCAGTCTGCGAACACCAGCGCGCCTTTGATATCGTGGTGAGGCTCGCACAGCATCATGAGAAAGAAACTCGAGACCAGCGTGCCCCGCGCGCCGATGATCTGAAGTCCGGCGCGAACGGTGTCCGACGATGTGTAGCGCGCGCCCCCGACAACCCCGTCGGCGTGACCGAGCCTTAAGGAAAGGCAGCCGAATACCATCGGGTCCCTGACCTGGGTTTCGGCTTGTTCCAGCGTCATCCCTTTGTGCTTCCTCAGCTCATACAGCTCCGTTGTGAATTGCGGCAGCAGCGGGGAGCTGGCGACGTCGATGACCTCGACCTTACTCAAGTCGAAGTCGTTATTTTCAGCAACTTCGCGAATCTTGCCGGCGTCGCCCATGAGAATTGGTATCGCGACGCCCGCTTCGACGGCGCGGACGGCCGCCTCGATGACGCGTACATCTTCTCCTTCGGGAAGGACGACTCGTTTCGGCGCCGAGCGGGCCTGTTCGATGATGTCATCTAGTGGCTTCATGTCACCGAGGTCCCTCCGAATTACTATGGCACCAAGATGCCGCCGGGGCGTTTTCTTCGCGCAACCTTAGGTAACCGCCGTGATCATTCGCAGCGTGAATCCGGGAGGGTTGCGTATGCCCCCAAGCCCTCCCGAATTTCGGCGCCTTAAGCCGGCTGCTGCGGGCGCGTATCGCTGGCTTTGATCCCGGCGACCGGGACAGGCGCCTTCATGGCGTCGCGCCGGAAGGGTTCACCCAGCTCCTGATTCAGGATCACTTCGATAAACGTGGTGATCCCCTCCTGCTGTTCCTTGCAGGAGGTGGCGAGCGCCTCCGTGAGCTCGTCCATGGTTTTGACCTGAACGCCCTTCACGCCGCAGGCCTCGGCAATCTTCGCGAACGACACGTCGACGTCCAGCTCGGTGCCGACGAAATTGTCCTGGTACCAGAGCGTGGTGTTGCGCTTCTCCGCGCCCCACTGATAGTTGCGGAAAATAACCATGGTGACGTTGGGCCACTCGTCGCGGCCGCAGGCGGTCATTTCGTTCATCGAGATGCCGAAGGCGCCGTCGCCGGCGAAGCCCACGCAGGGCAGTTCCGGGCGCCCGATTTTGGCACCGAGAATGGATGGGAAGCCGTAACCGCAGGGTCCGAACAATCCGGGAGACAGGTATCTGCGTCCTTCTTCGAAGGTGGGGTAGGCGTTGCCGATGGCGCAGTTGTTGCCGATGTCAGTGGAGATGATGGCATTCTCCGGCAGGCCCGCCTGAATGGCGCGCCAGGCCTGGCGCGGGCTCATGCGGTCGGGGAACTGTTTGCGCGCCCGCTCGTTCCAGGTGATGCCCGGATCGTCGTCCGCCTCGTGATCCATGGAGGCGAGCTCCTGCAGCCAGCGGGACTTGGTCTGCGCGACCAGGTCCGCGCGTTCCTTACGCCCATGGTCGCCGGCATTGGGAGCGAGCTGCTCCAGAATCTGTTCGGCCACCAGCTTGGCATCGCCCTGAATGGGAACGGTCACCTTCTTGGTCAGTCCGATGCGGTCGGCGTTGATATCCACCTGTATGACCTTCGCGTTTTTCGGCCAGTAGTCGATGCCGTATCCGGGAAGCGTCGAAAACGGGTTCAGCCGCGTTCCGAGCGCAAGCACCACGTCGGCTTTTGAAATGAGTTCCATTGCAGCTTTGGAGCCGTTATACCCGAGCGGACCCACCGACAGCGGATGCGAGCCCGGAAAGGCGTCATTGTGCTGGTAGTTGCAGCACACCGGTGCGCCGAGGCGCTCCGCCAGCGCTTTGGACGCCTCGATCCCTCCGGAGAGTATGACGCCGGCGCCGTTGAGAATGACCGGGAAGCTCGCCTCAGAAAGAATTTTTGCCGCCTCGGCGATGGATTTGCGGCCGCCCCACGGTCTTTCGATTCGAACAATCTGCGGCAGCTCGATGTCGATCACCTGGGTCCAGTAATCGCGTGGCACGTTGATCTGCGCCGGCGCGGAGCCCCGCCAGGCCTTCTCGATCACGCGGTTCAGCACTTCGGCGATCCGTGTCGGGTCGCGGACTTCCTCCTGGTAGCAGACCACGTCCTCGAACATCGCCATCTGCTCGACTTCCTGGAAACCACCCTGGCCGATGGTCTTGTTCGCCGCCTGGGGCGTCACCAGCAGCATCGGCGTGTGGTTCCAGTAGGCCGTCTTTATAGGCGTCACGAAGTTGGTGATTCCCGGACCGTTCTGGGCAATGGCCATGCTCATCTTGCCGCTGGCGCGCGTGTAGCCGTCGGCGACCATTCCCCCGCTGCACTCGTGGGCGCAGTCCCAGAAGGTGATGCCCGCCTGCGGAAAGAGGTCGGAAATAGGCATCATCGCCGATCCGATGATACCGAAGGCATGCTCAATGCCGTGCATCTGCAGCACCTTGATGAAGGCTTCCTCGGTTGTCATTTTGGTCATTTGCTGTCTCCTGTCGGATATTTTTTTGTCTTACTCATTGGCCGTCGTGCTGCGCATCAGTGCTGGCTGTTAACGGTCATATCGGTAATCAGGTTTCCTCGGACCGGGCGCTCGCCCCGGATGCTCGGGGTGACGAGTTGCTGTTAAGCGTCACTTTCAGTTACTCCACATCGCTGGTTACTTTCAGGCTGCTCTGCTTCCGTAGTAGAGCATCACTACGTGCTTGGCCTCGGCGAAAAATAACCAGCGTTCAATCAAAAGCCCTCCGGTAACGGCTAGTGCCGCCAATAGCGCCGCGAACGTCGCCGCGCCACCGTCCAACATCAGTGACCCGCCTGTCAACACGAGCGGCAGCGCGAAGGCGAGAATTTGCGCATAACGCCGCAGCTTCGCGGCGTGCTTGCGGGCAACCCGGTAGCCCATCTCCTTAAGCAGGTAATTGGCTTCCGTGTGCGGTCCCTCGAACCGGGTGACCTTGCCGAAGGCGCCGAGGCCGGTGGCGGTTTCCGGCGTCGACGGATGCGACGTCGTATCAATGAAGCGCCAGTAAGCGCTCTTCACAATCCAGGCCGCGGCGAGGGCGGCAAGCGCAGTGGCGCCCACCGCGGGCTGACCGGCGCCCAGCGCCAGAGTCAGGGCATTGAGCCACACCGCGCCACCCGCAACACCCAGCAGCAGGTAATTGGGAACGGTCCATTTATTGTGCCACTGATGAATGGTCTTGAGGCTCTGATAGATCATGCCGGTGCAGGCGATGGTGAGCACCGCGCCGACCGCGGTCAGCACCGCCCACAGTTCCAGCGTGGTTGCCTCGCCTTGTAAAAAGATCCAGCAGTAGGCCAGCAGGACGATGGGAATATAAGTCGCGACCGCGAACAGCCCCTCCCGCGCCAGCCACGACGAGCGCCATTGGGAAAACGCGCGCCAGGCACGCTCGGGATGACCCAGGTGCCAGGTGGAGGAGAGCAGACCGGCGGAGACGGCGGTAAATCCGACACCTAGGCCCAGCAATCCCAAGGATCGGGTCAAAGGCAACACGTCCAACGCCGCGAACACACCCATCTGCGCCAGCAGTCCGTAGCCGGTTCCTGAGAACACGGTAAAGAAAATTACGGAGAACGCCGGATGCATGGGGGCCTCCGGCCTAGCGCGACAGCACGCGGTCGACCCAGCGCAGCAGCGGGTTGTCGATCGCGGGCTCGAATTCAAGCTTCTTGTCGCGGGTCGTATCCGCTCGCCGCCGCGGCGGCAGATATTTGTTGGTCGGCTTGTAGCCCATCTCGGGCATCAGATCGTATCCGCCGCGCTCGGCCACCAGCTTGGAAACCTCGGAGTCGGGATCACCCAGATCGCCAAAATGCCGCGCGCCGACGGGGCAGGTGGAGACGCACGCCGGCACCCGGTCCACCTCCTCCAGATTTTCGTTGTAGATGCGGTCGATGCAAAGCGTGCACTTTTTCATCACGCCCGCGTCTTCGTCGAATTCCCTCGCGCCGTAGGGGCAGGCCCAGGAGCAGAGCTTGCAGCCGATGCATTTGGATTCATCCACCAGCACGATGCCGTCCTCGGCGCGCTTGTAGGAGGCGCCCGTCGGGCAAACGGTGACGCAGGCCGCGTCCTCGCAGTGCAGGCAGGACTTTGGAAAGTACGTCGTCATGTTCGGCTGACCGCCGCCCGTATCCACCTCGTAGCCGTGGATGCGATTGAACCAGACGCCGTTGGGTCCCTTTCCGTAGGGATTGAGATCGGTGAGCGGCGCCATGTGCCCGCCGGTATTCCATTCTTTGCAGTTCACCGCGCAGGCGTGACAACCGACGCAGGTGTCCAGGTCGATGACCAGGCCCATCTTGACCTTGCTGGGGGCGGGGAGGCTGGTCACGACACGGGCTCTTTCTCGCGGGCTTTTCTAAATGCCTCGCCGTAGCGCAGGATCGCGGGCGCCGGAGCCAGCCGGGGCGGCCGCGCGGTGGGTTCGAAGCGGGGCTCCACCAGCGCCTGCGCGACCTCGGCTTTCTCGACTTTTACCCGAAGGTCGAACCACGCCGCCTGGCCCGTCAGGGGGTCGGAGTTGGAGTAGCGATAACCATCCCCTTTCTCCGGCAGCAGCTCTGAAATGAGATGGTTCAAGAGGAAGCCCCGCCTGCCCTCGGCGGATTCGGGGTCCAGATTCCAGGCGCCGGGCCGCTTTCCGATGGCGTTCCAGGTCCATACGGTGTCGTCGTTGACGCCGTCCATCAGGGCCGCCTGCACCTTGATCCGGCCGTTGTGGCTGGTAACCCAGACCCAGTCGTCGGTCTCGATGCCGAGCTCTTTCCCTTTGCGGCGGGAGAGATAAAGCCGGTTTTCGCTGGTGATCTGGCGAAGCCAGGCGTTTTGCGATCCCCAGGAGTGATACATGTGCATGGGCCGCTGGGTGATCGCCTGCAGGGGATAGTCCTGCGCGTCGACCATCTGTTGCTCGACGGGCGGATACCAGATGGGCAGAGGCGAAAAATAAGTGCGGATGCGCTCGCGTTCGCTGTCCGGAGGCTGAACGTCGCCATGCCCCTCGGC
>JBFIYQ010000119.1:0-7849 GCA_041605275.1 Gammaproteobacteria bacterium | reverse complement strand
TCGTCCAGCGTGAACCCGACCTTCATCGTCACCTGCCAGTGGGCCACGGCGTTGTTCTCGATGTGACCGCGGATCTCGTTGACCTGAAACCATTTGAGAGTGTGAATCGTCTTCGACGCCCGCGCGATGGCGTTGGTGACGGCGTCCTCCATGGACGTGGTCGAGGAACCGGTGAGCTCGAGAGATTTGTAAATATGATCCGGCATTTTTTTGCTCCTAATGGCGTGTGATGTGATCTATCGATCGCGCAAAATTCATTCGGCGCAATACGCTTCGCTATTGCGCCCTACGGCGATTGTGTTTTATGCGTCGTTGATCGTGAACAGAATGCCGTTATGGTCGCGGCTGTCCGGCCCGAGCAGATAGACGTAACTGTAGGCGATTGCTTCGGGAGCTTTGTAGTCTTTGGGGTTCTTCCCCGGATAAGCGGCCTGGCGCAGACGCGTTCGCGTCGGCCCCGGATCAATGCTGTTGACGCGTACATTCGGCGTCGCTTCCAACTCGTCGGCGAGCACTTCCATCAGTCGCTCAGCCGCGGCCTTGGAGGCGGCGTAGGCGCCCCAATACGCTCGACCCTGGCGGCCTTCGGCGGCGGCAGTGAAGACGACGCTGGCGTCTTTGGATTTTCTCAGCAGCGGCAGGCAGGCGCGGGTGAGCATGTAGGGGGCGTGGACATTGACCTGGAAGCTTAAAGCCCATTCTTCCAGATCCGAGTTTTCGATGGAGCTCAAGGCCTTTAGATGCGCCGCGTTGTGTAGAAGTCCGTCCAGGCGGTCGAACTCCTTACCAACGTTTTCTGCCAGCTCGGCGTAATGCTGCGCCGTGGCGCCTGACAGATCCATTGGATATATTGCGGGCTCCGGTCCCTGGGCCTCGAGAATCGCGTCGTAAACCTTTTCCAGCTTTTTTACCGTTCGCCCGAGCAGTATCACCGTGGCACCCAGCGATCCGCAGGCGATCGCTACCGCTTTTCCGATTCCGTCGCCGGCGCCGGTGATCAGAATGACGCGGCCGGCCAAGGCTTGCGACGGCGGGATGTATGCGGGTAATGCCGTTGGTTCAGGCATATGGCTGTCTAAATTGTTCGGCTCAATACGCTTCGCTATTGTGCCCTACGCGGACCGTCAGGTGACGCGTGATGTCTAATGCGCGATGAGTAAGCATTATCAAACGTTCTGGAAGGTTCGCGCGCAAGCGCGCTCCTACGTTGTTTATTGGCGGGCAATGAAATGCGTTCCCGGCATCCGACATTCTAAACTCACGCGCCCATCCCCTTTGCCGTCCGCCAGGCGATCCAGAGCTTTCTGACCGGCGTGATCATCGGCGGCTTCTCCAGCACCCGGCCGCCGGAGCGCGCTAGGGACGTGAGCGCCGCGCGCTCCATTCTGGCTTCGGCCACAAAAGGCAGATGCACTTCGGCGCGATCCGCCGGCAGTGCCGCGGTTGCTCGGTCAATCTGATTTAAAGCATGGTCCACCTGCAGCTCCACCACCTTGCGCAGCGCTTCGCTGGTTTTTTCCGAGAGCACGTCTTCCCTCGTTACGCCGTGGCGCGCAAGCTCGTCGGCGGGAAGGTAGGTGAAGCTTCGCCAGCCGTGACGGCGCGGATTACGCGCAATCCACGCGTGGGCGAGAGCCAAGTGAAGCTTCTTCTGAAACGCGGCGTGGTCGTCTTCCCCTTCGGCACAGATGTCGGCGACCATTGCACCGAGCGCACCTTCGGAGGCGCCGAGCACCGAGTCCATTTCGTCGCGGGAGTCGAAGCCACCGGCTTCAAGGCGTCTGCCCACACCGTCGAGCAGCCCGTGATAGTGCGTTTCGTCGATACCGCCGGGCTCGATACTGGTTGCCATGGCCTGGGTCACCGGGTGACGCGGTTTGCCCTTGGACGCCCAGGCGATTTCGTCGCTCCACCAGGCGAGCTTGCTCCGGCCGACATTGAGATCGGAGCAGGCGTCGGTGACCTCGCGCAGTTCTTCGCCCAGGGCGCGCAGCGCGGTCAGCGCGCGGCGGGCGGAATCGGGCACGAAAAGAAAGCTGTAATAGAGAACGCTGCCTTCCGCGGCGACCTTGTCACGGCAATAGGCGTCGACATCCATGCGCGATCAAGCGTAATCATCCAGCCAGCGGACGAGACCCGAAGGGGAATCCACCACACCGCTGGCGCCCCAGGCGTGAGGGTCCGCGTCTTTGGGCAGATAGCCGTAAAGCGCGACCAGGGTGCGCATGCCCGCACGTCTTCCGGCAAGCACGTCTTTCTCCGCGTCGCCCAGGTAAACGCACTGTGCCGGGCTCGCGCCGGTGGCGCGGCAGGCGTAGAACATCGGCTCCGGGTGCGGCTTCGAGTGTGAGGTGGTGTCGCCGCTGACCACGCATTTCGTCCGTCCGTCAATGCCGAGCGCCCGTACCAGGGGATCGGTGAAAGCCGCGATCTTGTTTGTGACGATTCCCCACGATATCCCTCGCTCGTCCAGGGTCTTGAGCACCGAATCCATCTCCGGAAACAGACGCGTCTCGTTGGCCAGATTCTGTTTGTAGATTTCCAGAAAGTCGTAACGCATCCGCTCCTTGGTTTCGCGATTGCGGCGCTCGCCCACGGCCATGTCCACCATCACTCGGCCGCCTTCGGTAATTAGCGGGCGGATCGCGTCTTCGGACAGCGGCTCCAGGCCCTCGGCCGCAAGCGCGCTGTTGAGGGCGAAAGCCAGATCCGGAAGCGTATCGGCCAGGGTGCCGTCCAGGTCGAACAATACCGTGCGTACGGGTACCGGCACGGATTCAGCCGCCGCTCCGCCGGTACCAGGTGAGGTAGTTGACGCTGACGTCGTCTACCAGACGGTAGCGCCTCGTGATCGGGTTGTAGCTCATGCCTTTGAGCTCGCTGAGCTTCAAGCCCGCCCGCCTCGCCCAGGCGTCGAGCTCCGACGGGCGGATGAATTTGGCGTAATCGTGGGTGCCTCTGGGCAGAAGCTTGAGCACGTGCTCGGCGCCGATGATGGCGAAGAGATAAGACTTCGGATTGCGGTTGATGGTGGAGAAGAAGGCGTGACCGTCGGGCTTTAACAGCGAGCTGCACGCCGCGATCACCGATCCCGGATCCGGAACGTGCTCCACCAGCTCCAGACAGGTGATTATGTCGAAGGGCGCTTCGCCGGCGGTGGCGATCTCCTCCACCGTCGCCATTCGATAATCCACCTGGCTTCCCGATTGCTTCTGGTGAAGTCGGGCGACGTTGATGGGCACTTCAGAGGCGTCGATGGCAACCACCTCGGCGCCGCGGGCGGCCATGCTTTCGGAGAGAATTCCGCCGCCGCAGCCGACGTCCAGCACGCGCTTTCCGGAAAGCGAGGCGCGCTGGTCGATGAAATCAAGCCTCAAGGGATTGATGTCGTGCAGCGGTTTGAACTCGCTGCCCGGATCCCACCAGCGAGACGCCAGCGCCTCGAATTTCGAGATCTCTTCCTGGTCGACGTTGCGCGTCGTGGTCTCCATGGTCGCGATCTTAAGCGCCGACAAGGCGTTCGGCCCAGCGCCGGGATTCGCGCCCGATCTGCTGCGCGTCCAGGGTCACGAGCTGGCGTCCCTTGAGCACCCGATGGCCGTTGATCCAAACGTCGGTGATCTGATGCCGGCCGGCGGAATAGACCACCTGGGAGATCGGGTGGTGGGCCGGCTGGGTTTCGAGCTGGGACAGATCCACCGCCACCATGTCCGCCGCCTTGCCGGGCTCGAGCGAGCCAATTTCGGCGTCGAGGCCTAGCGCCGCGGCGCCGTTCAGAGTCGCCATGCGCAGCGCCGTATGCGCCGGCACCGCGCTGGCGTCGCCGCTCACGCCCTTGGCCAGCAACGCGGCGCTGCGCATTTCCGCCAGCATGCCCAGATCGTTGTTGCTGGCGGCGCCGTCGGTGCCGATGCAAACGTTCACCCCGGCCCCGGCAAGCGCGGCCACCGGGCAGAAGCCGCTGGCAAGCTTCAGGTTCGATTCCGGACAGTGGGTGGCGTTGACGCCCAGGGCCGCCAGCTTCTCGATCTCGTGCGCTTCCAGCTGCGTGAGGTGCACCGCCATCAGTCGATTGCTGAGCAGACCCAGGCGCTCCAGTCGCGCAAGCGGCCGCTCGCCGCTTTTGGCGACGCTTTCGGCCACCTCCTCGGCGGTCTCGTGCACGTGCATGTGTATTGGAATATCCAGCTCGTCGGCGTAGGTGCGCACGCGCTCCAGCGGCTCGTCGGAGACAGTGTACGGCGCGTGCGGCGCAAAGGCGGAGGTCACAAGAGGATCGTTTAGAAACTGATCGTGAACCTCGGTGCCCTTGGTGATGTATTCATCCGCGCTGCTTGCCCAGACGCTGGGAAAATCCAGAACGATGAGCCCGACCACAACGCGCATGCCCGCGTCGCTCGCCACTCGGGCGGTTTCATCGGGATAAAAGTACATGTCGTTGAAACAGGTGGTGCCGCCGCGGATCATTTCCGCCACGGCAAGTCGCGTGCCCTCGCGGACGAAGGTGTCGCTGACCCATTTCTGCTCCGCCGGCCATATATGCTCGTTGAGCCAACGCATCAGCGGAATATCGTCGGCGAGGCCGCGAAACAGGCTCATGGCCGCGTGGGTATGGGCGTTGACCAGTCCCGGAATGATGGCGTGGCCGGGAAGCGAAACCGTACTTTCGGCCTCGAACCGGCGCTTCGCCTGCGCCTGCGGTAGAATCGCCGCAATTCGACCGTCACGGAGCGCGATAGCGTGATTCTCAAGCACGGTCTCGTCGGGCTCGACCGGAATGACCCAGCCTGCCTCGACGAGTGTGTCGATAATTTCCAACTAAAATTTCCTTAGTGCTTGATCGATGAGCTCGCCGTGCAAACAAGATAACAGGCAGCAAAGTCACGGCGCATGATAATGGTTTGAGCATTTCGACGCATGATCGAGGCAGAGCAGGACAATACCGCCAGCGCTGTAGATGTGGTGCTTTACGACTCCATTCGTCCGGTGGAGTGGCAGGACGGTGCGCTGCGTCTCATCGACCAGCGTCTGTTGCCCGGGCGGACAGACTACGTCATTTGCCGAAACGCGGCAGAAGTCGCGCGAGCCATCGCTAACATGACCGTGCGCGGTGCGCCCGCCATCGGCGTCGCCGCAGCCTATGGCGTGGTGCTCGCGGCCCGGGATCGCTACGGGGAAAATCCCGGAAACTGGCGCCAGACCGTGATCGCAGATCTCAAGCTGCTCGCAGCGGCGCGACCGACGGCGGTGAATCTGGGCTGGGCCGTGGATCGCATGCAGCGGAAGCTCGAGCGGCTAAAAGAGGATCCCGTCCCACCGCTGCTGGATGAAGCCAACGCCATCTTCCGAGAGGACCTCGAAGCCAATCGGCGCATGGGCGAGCTGGGGGCGGCGCTCATCGATGCCTCTGCCGGCGTGCTGACCCACTGCAACGCCGGCGCGCTGGCGACCGCAGGTTACGGCACCGCGCTCGGCGTCATCCGCAGCGCCTTTCAGGCCGGCAAGGTTAAGCACGTTTACGCCGACGAGACGCGTCCCTGGCTACAGGGCGCGCGACTCACCGCGTGGGAACTGATCCAGGAGCGCATACCGGTGAGTTTGATCGCCGACGGCGCCGCGACCTACGCCATGGCGCAGGGCAAAGTGCAGTGGGTGATTGTCGGCGCCGACCGGGTGGCCGCCAACGGCGACGTGGCCAACAAGATCGGCACCTACGGTCTCGCGGTCAGCGCGCGACACCACGGGGTCAATTTCATGGTGGTTGCGCCGACGTCCACCATTGATCGCAACTGTCCGGACGGCGCGTCGATTCCCATCGAGAACCGCCACGCCGACGAGCTGCTGTCGGTGGGGGAGATGCGCGTTGCCGCCAGCGGCGCGGAGGCCTGGAATCCGGTGTTCGACGTCACCCCGGCGGCCCTGGTGGACGTGCTGGTGACCGAGCGAGGTGTCGTCCAGCGGCCGGATGCCAAGAAGATTGCGGCGTTGTTCCAATGACCTCGTATCAAGTCAAAACGGTGGGCTGGCTCATCTTGGGCGTGGGGGTTATCGCCGCGGTTCTTTTGAGCTTGCCCAAACGGACCGGCAACACTCTGGAGGAGGTTCGTCGCAGCGGAGAGCTGGTGGTGCTGACGCGCTACGGATCGACCACCTTTTATGAGAGCCGCGACGGGCTCGACGGTTACGAGTACGCGCTCACCCAGGCGTTTGCCGAGTCCCTGGGGGTCACCGTCCGCTACGTGATCCACGACAGCATCCCCGAGGTTCTGGAGGCGATTCAGTCGGGCCGGGGCCACCTGGCGGCGGCCGCCCTCACCCGCACCGAGGAGCGCGAGCAGGTGTATCTGTTCGGTCCGGACTACAAGACCGTGCAGCAACAGGTGGTCTGCCACCGCAGCGGCACCGTGCCTGACGACGTTTCCAAGCTGTCTTCGGTGAGATTGCTGGTCATCGGCGGCAGCAGCTACGTGGAGCGTCTGAACGAGCTCAAGCAGGACGTTCCGGATCTCAAGTGGGGCACCACCGTCGAGCTTTCCAGCGACGAGATACTCGAGCAGGTTGCGCGCCAGGAGGTGGACTGCGCCGTGGCGGATTCCAACATCGTCGCCATTAATCAACGCTACTTCCCCGATCTCCAGATCGCCTTGCCCATCAGCGAGGAGCAAAGCCTCGCCTGGGTGCTGCCGCCCGGGGCAAGCAAGCTTCTGGGGGCGCTGGAGAAGTTTTTCGAACAGGCCGACGACAACGGGCTTCTCGCGAGCCTCGATGAGCGCTATTACGGCCACGTCACCATATTCGACTACGTCGACACCAAGCGCTACATGCGAAGAATCCGCACCCGCTTGCCTCGATATCGCGAGAGTTTCGAGCAGGCGGGGGAAAAGCACGATATTCCCTGGACGCTGCTGGCGGCGATGTCTTACCAGGAGTCCCACTGGAACCCGAAGGCCCGCAGCCCCACCGGGGTTCGCGGCATGATGATGCTGACGCTGCCCACGGCCCGGGCGATGGGCGTGAAGAACCGCCTGGATCCGAACCAGAGCATCATGGGCGGCGCCCGCTATCTGGCGCGGATGACCGAGCGCATCCCTGAGGAGGTGGAAGGCGAGGATCGGCTGTGGTTCGCGCTGGCGGCGTACAACGTCGGATTCGGGCACCTGCAGGACGCCCGCGAGCTGGCCAAGCGGCTGGGTCAGGACCCCAACCGCTGGCATTCGCTGAAAACCGTCTTTCCGCTGCTTTCGCGCAAGAAGTACTACCGAACGCTGACGCACGGCTATGCGAGAGGATCCGAGCCGGTGCAGTACGTCGAGCGTATTCGAAGCTATCTCGACATGCTCGAGCGCTCGCTGCCCATCTACGGACCGGTGCCCGGGGTGAGTGCGTCGGCGCCGCCACTCATTCCACCGGCATCGGACATCGACACCGTTGCCTCGGCGGCGCGGCAAAGCGCTCAGGTCCTGCCTCCCGGCTCGCGTCCCGCAACGCTCTGAGCGGTACAAGATTTCGTCCCTTCACCCCTTTCGAGCCCCGCTTTCGGC
Source organism: Gammaproteobacteria bacterium (assembly GCA_041605275.1). Classification (GTDB taxonomy): domain Bacteria; phylum Pseudomonadota; class Gammaproteobacteria; order HK1; family HK1; genus CAMYJH01. The sequence continues at coordinate 308 of JBFIYQ010000119.1, read as the reverse complement.
TCGTTTTGGCGGCCCCGGATCCGGCCCCGAAAAAGGCTGAAAAGCGGCCTGTTTTCAAGCCCTTAAAACGAGACTTGAGAGGCCGGAAAATGATAGAATTCATTAGTTTTTGGTGGCGGCACATTGAAGGTCTAACTCTCTGATTTTGTAGTAATTTTTCTATGGGTGAATTTGCCAAGGAGGTCCTCCAGGTCAACATCGAGGAGGAGATGAAACAGTCCTATCTGGATTACGCCATGAGCGTAATCGTAGGACGCGCGCTCCCCGATGTAAGAGACGGCCTGAAGCCGGTCCACAGGCGCGTGCTC
>JBFIYQ010000118.1:0-7900 GCA_041605275.1 Gammaproteobacteria bacterium | reverse complement strand
GGCGCCGATCTCGGGATTCTCATCACCCGGGGGCGCTTGATGACCGACGAGTTCAAGCTCAACGACCGCGCTCACGCCTGGATCAAGGGCATTCGCTCGCGCTACCAGGCGTCGCCGCTGGATCAGGGCTTGAGGGAAGCGGCCCCGGTGGCCCTGGAGGCCGGCGCCTTCAAGATTCTGTGAAGCGCTAGGCAGCCTTCGGCCCGTCGGATTCGATACTCTTCCGGCCGGTGTCCGAATCGCTGAATTTCTCTGCGTATCGCGCCGCAGGCCGGGCTGCGGCGGGTTCCCTTTCCGTCGTCTAGAATTGTTGCTTGCCGGATCGCCTGATCTGAGGTCTCGCGAGCGAACTCGCGGACGAGCGGGCTTTAATTAAGCCCACGTCACCCGCTTCGGGTCATCAGGCAAAGGAATTGCGTAAAAAGATGTTCTCCCGACCGTGAAGTTCGAATTTGAAGCTATTGCGGAGATGACGCCGGGCGAGAAGTGGCAGCGCCACTTCGAGCGGCTCTGGCCCGGCTATCGCAAGTGGTTCCTGTCCGAAGGCGACGCCGCCAGACCCAGCTATCTTGAGTCCCGCTCCGAGTTCGAGGCCCACATGCCGGAGCTGGTGCCCACCTACGAGGCCCTTACCGAACTCGCCGGCGGCAGCGACTTGGCGGCCCGGGCGCTGGCTCTTTATTGTCCGCCGCCCTACCTCACCGGCTGTTCCCAGGCGGTATGGATGGACGACCAGAGCCAGATCCTGGTGCGTAACTACGACTACCATCCGGCCCTCACCGAAGGCGCCGTCCTCTACACCTGCTGGAACAAACGCCGGGTGATCGCCCTTTGCGACTGCCTGTGGGGCGTGCTGGACGGCATCAACGACGCCGGTCTGGTGGTGTCCCTCACCTTCGGCGGCCGCCGGGTGGTGGGCAAGGGCTTCGGTATTCCGGTGGTGCTGCGCTACATCCTGGAATTCTGCGACTCCACCGACGAGGCCATCAAGGTACTCCGCCGGGTGCCCCCGCACATGGCCTACAATGTCACCGTGCTGGATGCCAGCGGTCACTTCACCACCGCTTACCTGTGCCCCGATCGCCCGCCGGTCACCCGACAGTTTCCCGTGGCCACCAACCATCAGGGGAAAGTGGAGTGGCTCGAGCACGCGCGCGCCACCTCGACGCTCGAGCGGGAGCGGTTTCTGTTCTCCAAGTTCGCCGACACGGAGCAGACGGAACAGAGCTTCATCGAGGCGTTTCTTCATCCGCCCTTGTTCAGCCGGGCGTACCGGAAGGGTTACGGCACCCTGTATACCGCGGTGTACAGGCCGACCAGAGGCGCCATGGAGCTGCGCTGGCCGGACGGCACCTGGAGCCAGTCTTTCGACTATTTCGAGGAAGGCAAGCGAATCACCCGCTTCGTCGACCAGGACGAGTTCGAAAAGAGCCTCATCAACCGGATGCCGGAGTCCCGGCCGGCGTAGCTGCCCGCTCGTTCAGGACGCAGTCCGGCATCCATCTCCCGCCCAGGAATGGGGCGTGTCCATCAAGATTGCGCCAGGTCTCTGAGCGTGATGCAGCGCCTTCTTTTCGTGGTTTTCAGCCGTTTCCGCGCGAGGTAGCGCCATTCCGGCGAGTGCCCTGGAACCAATTTTTCATCTCCGTACAATTGAGCAAGCGGGCGCGACGGAAGCGCGCGCCAGACGCGCTTCTCCCGCGAGCACACTCAAGGTGAGGAGGCAAAAATGGGACTGCTCAGCAAGATTTTCAGTCACACGCCCGACTACCCGGCGCTAGATCAGAACTCGCCAGAAGCGGCCCAGTTGAACAAGCATCGCTCGGAGATCGAGCCCATCGTCAAAGATGTCAAAGAGCAGGTGGAGGTAGTGCTGTCCGACAGCGGTTTTTACGTGCTCATCGGCAATCCACCCAGCAATTTCGGCTTCGAGTGGATGGAGGACGGCGAGCTCAAAAACTTCAAAACGCTGATCGAGGGAAAAAGGGTCAACCCCATCCGAATGGAGCGCATGATTGACCGCCTGAGCGATGCTTATAAGGAAAGCAAATTGGCGCCAAGATTTATCGCCGAGGTCGGAGAAAACGCCGTCGTGGTGACAAAATCCGATGGCCTGGCTAAGGCGTTGAAGAAGGAAGTGGACGAGCTTTCGGCGTGAGCGGGGTCTAGGCGAGATTCAGCCGAACGTTCTCGTCGCGGTTTATTCGCGGTTCTTGCGCGCCTCAGCGATCAGCTCACGCTTGAGGACGCCAAGCCGGTTCTCGAGCCCTACAGGATAACGTTCCGGCGCGTCGACGCGGCGATATCTCTCGTCCAGCGACTGAAGCGCGCTCAATGTGCGTGTTCGGCTGTCGGCGATAGTCTCGCCCTGCCTCACGAGCTCCCCCGTCCTGAACACGGGCTGCAGCAGATCCTTCCACTTCATATGTTCGGCAACGGACCTTTGCACCTCCGGAGCGTCAAGCGAATAGTAGCGAAAGGCTGTATCCGGCGGATCCTCAATGTTGTAAATGACGTCGACGACGGGCGCTTCGCCGTCGAAGAAACGCCGCACCTGCTGAATCCCCGGATTCGGCACCTTGGCCTCGTTCTCCGAAAGCTTGACCATGAACCGCCACGGGCTTTCCGCATTGGCGCGGATCCCGGCGAGCTTGTAGACCCCGTCCAGGGCCGGCTGATCGAAGGCGGTGGCCAGACGCGTGCCCACGCCCCAGACCTGGATCTTAGCCCCGGCCCGCTTGAGCTCGCGGATGCGATGCTCGTCCAGCTCGTTGCTGGCGACAATCTTGGCCTCGGGGAAGCCGGCGGCGTCGAGAAGCTCCCGCGCCTTGATGCTGAGCGTAGCCAGATCTCCGGAATCGAGACGGATCCCCGCCATGTGGTGACCCTTCTGCTCCAGTCGCTTTGCCGCCTCGATGGCATGTTTCACCCCGGAGACGGAATCGTAGGTATCGACCAGAAACACGCAGTTGTTCGGCAAGGCATCGGCGTAACGAAAAAATGCCTCGCGCTCGTTCTCAAAGGCCATGATCCAGCTGTGAGCGTGCGTGCCGAGCACCGGTATATCGAATACCTTTCCGGCAAAGACATTGGACGTGCCGACGCATCCGCCGATATACGACGCCCTCCCGACGGCGAGCGAGCCGTTCATTCCCTGAGAACGGCGGAAGCCAAACTCGATCACGGGATCGCCCTGGGCGGCAAGGGTGATTCTTGCCGCTTTGGTGGCGACCAGGGTTTGAAAATTTGTCATCGCAAGCAGCGGGGTCTCGAGAAGCTGGCACTGAATCATCGGTCCGCGAATTCGAATCAGCGGCTCGTGACCGAATACCGGAGTGCCTTCGGCAATGGCGTCGAGGTCACAGCTGAAGCGAAGCCCGCGCAGATATTCGAGAAAATCGCCGTGAAACAGCGGCTTCCCGTCATTACCGTTAAGGCCGCGCAGAAATTCGATGTCCTCCTTGGAGAAATGCCAGCGGTCGAGAAAATCCACCACCGAGTCGAGCCCGCAGGCGATGGCAAAACCACCGCCAAAGGGAAGGGTTCTGAAAGTTAGATGAAACACGGCCTCGTGTTCCGCCATGCCGCACCGGTAATACCCCTGGGCCATGGTGATCTGATACAGGTCCGTGAGCAGGCCGGAGGCGGAACGTTCTTCGGAGCGAGATTTCATGTCAAAAGCTTCGTGGACGCTCGGTTTAGAGCGCATTCAAACATGCATGTATCATGGTAAACCAGACATCCGGATCCCCCGAGCGATGGGGCGCGGCGGCCTGACCGCTGCCGGCTTCCGAGAGAAAGGTTGGAAACACACATGAACGATAAAGCGAATCTCAAACCTGCCGAAGGCGACGCCCTCATTATCGTCGACGTGCAGAACGACTTCCTGCCGGGCGGAAATCTCGGCGTGCCGGACGGAGACGCCGTGTTACCGGTGATGAACCGGTATCTGGAGCTTTTCAGGCGGGCGGGGCTCCCGGTGTACGCCACCCGCGACTGGCACCCGGAGGGCCACTGCTCTTTCAAAGCCCAGGGCGGCCCGTGGCCGCCACACTGTGTCGCTGAGAGCGAGGGGGCGGCTTTTGCCAGGGAATTAAAAATCGGTGAAGACGTCGATGTGATCTCCAAGGCCACCACGGTAGAAAAAGACGCCTATTCGGGCTTCGAAGGCACAGATCTGGCTGAGCGATTGCGGAAACAGAAGGTCAACAGGCTGTTCATCGGCGGACTGGCTACGGATTATTGCGTCCTCAACACAGTGAAGGACGCGCTCCGGGAAGGGTTCCAGGTGCTGCTGCTAGAGGATGGCATACGCGGCGTGGAGGTCAACGCCGGGGACAGCAAAAAAGCCATCGAAGAAATGCACGCCCTCGGAGCCCGGTCAATTCGACTGGAGGATGTGGCGTTGACCCGTGCCTGAACGAAGGATAATGCCTGCCGTCCGCGTGGCCGGACAGGCCGTAGCGCCGTCGATAGCCTCTGTCGGCGTATGATTGACGGCCCCGAACTCGGGGCGGCGGGAAGATCCCGGCGGATAAAAACTCGAAACGAAGACGCCAGGCGCCCTTCGGATCCGAACTTACCCATTCTTCTCCGGCGCGCTCCTCGATAGAGTAAAAAGGCCGCCTGCCGGACCGGTATCCCCCGTGTCCGTGATAGGAATGCGGTGCCCAGGGACCCCTACCGGCGAATACGGCAACCAAATCACTATGAACGGAATCCAAGCGCTGTGACCCTATGGAAAAACCCTTTGTCCGCCGTCGCGGCATTCATTGCGGCGCTTGCGCTTGGTGCTTTGAGCGGCTGCGGCTCTTTAGCCAAGACCGAGGATACAGCGGTTGCCAAGCCAGCTGAGCCTCAAGTTGAGATCCAGGTGGAAGGCGTAGATAAGCAGATCGGCGAAAACATTCGCGCCTACCTTTCTCTCGCTCAGGAGGCGTGCACGGCGCCGGAATGGCGCGTAAGGCGCCTGTTCGCGCGATCCGTGGACGAGATCCGCAGAGCGGTACGCGCACTCGGCTACTACTCGCCGGAAGTTTCCCAGCAGCTCGAGCAGGAAGAGTCTTGCTGGAAAGCGAGTTTCGTTGTCAACCTTGGTGAACCGGTGACGGTGGAAACCGTCGACGTAAAAATCAGCGGCGAGGCATCGGATGACGAAGCTTTCGCCGCGCTGCTCGAGGAGCTGCCGGTTAAAACTGGCGACGTTTTGAATCACGCGCGCTACGAGCAGTCCAAGCGGCAAATCACGTCGTTGGCCTCCGAACGCGGATACTTCGAAGGCGGCTTCACCGCAAGCGAGCTCCGGATCGATACGGCGCGACGCAAAGCGGTGGTTCATCTTCGGTACGACTCTGGCCCCCGGTACCGGTTCGGTCCGTTGAGCTTGGATCAGGATGTGCTGCGGCCGGAACTGGTCAACGCGTTTTTCGAATACGAGGAAGGGGCCCCCTACGACAGCAACAAGCTGGTTGCGATTAACCGCGCGCTGACCGACAGCGGATATTTCGCCCAGGTGGATGTGCGCCCGCAGACCGAGCAAACAAAGGATAACCGGGTCCCCGTGGACGTGACCCTAACGCCGCGCAAACCGCATCAATTTACCGCCAGCGCGGGCGTAAGTACTGACACCGGTCCGCGGCTTCGACTTGGTTACCAGAATCGAAAGCTCAATCGAAGGGGCCACCGGCTCAACAGCCGAATCAGCGCATCTCCCGTTCAGAGCGACATCACTACCGAATACCGGATTCCGCTCAAAGACCCGCGCAGCGAATGGCTGAGCTTCGAAGCGGGAGCGAGGCGCGAAGACACCGATACGTCGGAGACCACCAGCTTCAAGCTTGCCGCACGGCAAACCAAGAAACGCCGTTACGACTGGCTGGAAACTCGATTCATCGAGGCGACGCGGGAAAATTTTGACGTCGGCACGCAAAGCGGCGTCATCACCACTCTGCTGACGCCGGGTATTTCCTGGAGCAGGGCCGTGAGCGAAGCGAAGCTCAAACCCACCTGGGGCCACAAGGTATATTTGGAAGTCAAAGGCGGGGTCGACTCTGTCGTCTCCGATACCACCTTCGCCCGAACCCGACTGAGCGCCGGCTGGCTCAAAGGCCTTCCCTGGGACGGACGAATTATCGTTCGCGGTGAAGCCGGTGCTCTCACCGTCGATCAATTCGACGTTCTTCCGCCGTCGCAGCGTTTCTTCACCGGCGGCGATACCAGCGTGCGCGGGTACGAATACCAGTCGCTGGGACCCACCGACGACGCCGGCAACGTCATCGGCGGAAAATTTCTGCTGGTCGGCAGCATCGAGTACGAGCATCCCATCAAGAATAAATGGAGCGCGGCCGTGTTCGCCGACGCCGGCAACGCGTTTTCGGACACCGACTCCAACGAAGGATTCAAGGTCGGCATCGGATTCGGGGTGCGCTGGACCTCTCCCATCGGCCCGATTCGCCTCGACCTTGCGCACCCCGTGGGTGAGGTTCCGCTGTTCCGGATCCACTTCAGACTTGGCCCAGATCTTTGAGACGTCGGATCATCATTGTCGCCGTGGCGGTCATTCTGGCGACGCCGCTGGTGATTCTGGCCCTGTTGGCAACGGAGCCCGGCAGCCGCTGGGTACTGGGAATGGCGTCGCGGGCCGCCGGCGATGGCTTCAGCTACGCATCGGTCGAGGGGGATCTGCTCTCCGAGCTCCGGCTGTCCGGGCTCGAAGTTCGCGCCGCAGGCCATCAGACGAGGGCCTCAGATTTTGTGCTCCGCTGGCGCCCGCTCGCGCTGCTGTCGGGACGACTGCACGTGCAGCGCCTTGTGGTTACGCAACTCGAATACACGGCGCCGAAAGAAAAGAAACCGGCGCCCGCGGACGAAGACTTGGAAGGCGTTTCGTTTCCCATAGCCATCCGCGTGGATGACGTTCGCATCGAAGACGTCCTGATCCGGCGCGACAAGGCGGAGAATCGCATCGATCGCGCGCTGCTGCAGGGCTTCACCGTTGACGGCAACGTCGTGACCCTCGCCCGCCTGGAAGTGGCGGCAGATACCCTCGAGCTCACCGCCCACGGTCAGGTGGATCCCTCCCCGCCCCACGCGGTGGAGGCGGGTATCGTCTGGTCGCTTCAGCTTCCCGACGGCGCCACCGCCGAAGGCGCGGGCAACCTCACCGGGACCCTGGAAGCGATCCGGATCGAGCACGCGCTGAAACGACCGTTCTCGGCGGACCTTTCCGGAACGATTGCGCCGCTGGAGGAACCGTTGCGTCTCGACTTAAGCGGTCAATGGCGTGCTCTGCGCTGGCCTTTCGAGGGAACGCCCGAATTTGAAAGCCGGTCAGGCACCTTCACCGCCCGGGGAAACCTGCGGCAACTGGCCTTGACCCTTGAAGCCTCCCTGGACAGCGACAAGATTCCGGCACAAAGCCTTCGCCTGGACGCAGATTTGAAAAGCCCGGGTAAGCAACTCGAGGCCTCCCTGCGGTGGAGCACGCGGCTCGCTAACGGTGAGGAAGCAAGCGGCAGCGGAACATTCACCGGCAACGCGCGGCGAATCAACATCGACCACACGCTCGAGACACCCGTTCGGATCTCTACCCAGGGACATGTCAGCCCCGCCGGCAAGGCCACCGAGCTCTCGCTTCGCGGTGAGTGGCGAGATCTGAGCTGGCCTCTGATGGGAGAACCCACGATAAGCAGTGCATCGGGGCGCTATCAGTTGAGCGGCGTTCCCGACGCGCTCGGTGTCCGAATCAACGCCGCGTTGCGCTCGCCGACTGCGCAGATTGATCAGGGGGATCTCGAGCTTCAAGGCAACGCTTCCGCGGTGGCGCCATTTCCCTTCGACCTCAATCTGGGCTTCAAGGCGAAGCTTCCCCAGAACGTCGCTGCGTCGGGCCGCGCGACGT
>JBFIYQ010000117.1:0-7903 GCA_041605275.1 Gammaproteobacteria bacterium | reverse complement strand
TCTCTGGAGTGATCCATGTGCCGCAGATGGCACAGCTCGTGAACCAGGACATAGTCGGCGAGCTCGAGAGGTAACAGAACAAGACGCCAGTTGAGGCTGATGTGGCCGGTGGAAGAGCAGCTCCCCCAGCGGTATTTCTGGGCGCGGATCTGAATCCGTTCGGGAACAACGCCCAGCAGCCGAGCAATTTCATCCAGCCTCGCCGGCAGCTTCTCCTCGGCGCGCTGCCGAAACCACGCTTCCAGCAGCCCCGGCAGCGCGGCGGGCTTCAAGCTGTGAAGCTCCACGCAAAGGCGACCACGGTCTCTGTAAACGAAGCCGTCCTGCTGTCTCAATGAATCTCTCGACTGCCGTCGCGCCCGAGTGCGCGGGTTCGAGTCCGGAAGCAGGGGCAGCTGAGCGTCAATCCGGATCTCGAGCCTCAGGCGCTCGTCTAGAAGCGTAAGCTCACTTCCGGAGACCAGTCTGGGGCGCCGGCGCCGGGACTCGGTCGCGGCGCGCAGACTTTTCGCCACCCAGCGGCGATGCTCGACGATGGCCGCGTGGGCCAGCTTCAGGGAGAAACGCCAGGGCGCACGAACCGACAGGTTACCGTCGTCGTCCACAAACACGTGAACGTTTTTACGCCTGGCGACGCGAACCAGCTTGAAGGGTAGGTCTTGCCCCTCAATCGACACCTGGCCATTCTGAACGATGGTGCGCGCCGGCATTTCCGCTCAGCTGAGCCCAGATTCGAACGCTGAGGGCTGATTGAAAACGGCCCGCTCGAGCTCCCGCCACTGTTCGCTCCAGCCTTCCACCGGAGATCGGGTAAATCCGGAGCGTCGGAATTGCGCCATACGCCCCTCTGCCACCGCCATCAGGAGGTTTGCAAGGCCCGATACCGATCCCGGCGGAATCAGGCCCGGATCCTCCTGCCTCGCATCGCGCAGTACCTGCCTAAGCTGGGTCTCGAAACGGTCAAAGAACTGGGCGGCACGGGAGCGAAGCCGCTCGTGCTCACCGATTAGCGCATCACCAAGAAGCACGCGGGTAATTCCAGGATTCTTGTCGGCAAAGGCGAGAAGCATTCCAACGATGCGCTCGCATCGCTTCGACGCCGACGGTTCCTCTGCAATTATCCGGTTCAACAGGCTGAATACCGACTCCTCAGCGAACTCGATCAGCGATTCGAACATCTTGGCCTTACTGGGAAAATGACGATAAAGGGCGGCCTCCGAGACACCTACCACGCTGGCAAGCCGCGCCGTGGTCACACGTTCTCCGGGATTCTGCTCGAGCTGCTCGGCGAGCGCTTCCAGTATCTCCTGTCGCCTTTCGGAGGTCGCCACGGAACAGGCTCAGTCCGAGCGGCCGCGTGAACTGATCATCGTGCCCACTCCTTCGCTGGTGAAAATCTCCAGCAGCACGGCATGCTCCACCCGCCCGTCGATAATCTGCGCCGAGTTCACGCCGGCGTTGACCACGGAAAGGGCGCAACGGACTTTCGGCAACATACCCCCAGCGATGATCTTTTCGTCGATCAGCTTCTCCACCTCGCCGACGCTCAAGCCTGTGAGCAAGTTACCAGATCCGTCGAGCACGCCCGGCGTATTGGTGAGCAGGATAAGCTTCTCCGCCACCAGCGTTTCCGCAACTTTCCCGGCAACCAGGTCAGCATTAATGTTGTAGGAGCGGCCGTCTTCTCCCACGCCGATGGGCGCGATGACCGGAATGAAGTCGCCGCCGATGAGCATGTCGACGACAGAAATATCGATGCTCTTCACCTCTCCTACGAATCCCATGTCGACAATCTCAGGGGCGTCGACGGCAGCGCTGCTTTTGGTGAAAGTGAGCTTTGAGGCTTCGATAAGTCCGCCATCCTTTCCAGAAAGTCCAACCGCGGACCCGCCGTGATGGTTGATCAAGGTCACGATTTCCTTGTTAACCAGACCGCCGAGCACCATTTCGACCACGTCCATGGTCTCGCTGTCGGTGACGCGCATGCCTTCGATGAAGCGGGTTTCCTTGCCGATGCGCTGGAGAAGCTTGCCGATTTGCGGACCACCGCCGTGAACGACCACGGGATTGATACCCACCAGTGTCATCAGCACGATATCCCGCGCAAACCCGCTTTTGAGCTTATCGTCCACCATGGCCGCGCCGCCGTACTTGACCACGATGGTTTTGCCCTTGAAGCGTCGAATATAGGGAAGCGCTTCCGCCAGAACGCGAGCGGTGTTCATGGCTTCGTCTGGTGTAAGCGACATGATCAGCTCGTAATCAAAGTACCGGCCGGCGGCGAGCCCGCGCCGCCACCTCGAATCCAACCTCACTCCGGCGCTGCATCGCTTCCTTTACTTTCGGACGCTAGAACGGCAGCTTCAGATTGGGATCGATCTTGAGCAGCGTTTTCTTGAACAAGCCGCCGATTCGCATCAGAGCTTCCTTGTTATCGCCCTCGAAGCGAAGCACCAGGCTCGGTGTGGTATTCGAAGCACGGACGAGACCCCAGCTGTCGGCAAAATCGACCCTCAATCCATCGATGGTGGTGACCTTCGCGTCACCGAAGCTCGAAGACTGCGTCAGTTTTTCCATAAAAGCCAGGTGCTCGCCTTCTTCGAGATCGACCCTGAGTTCCGGCGTGGCAACGCCCTTGGGCAGTTTCTTGAATACCTCTGCGGGCGGAAGTTTTAATCCCATCAGAATTTCGAGCAGACGGGCCGAAGCGTAGAGCGCATCGTCAAACCCGTACCAGCGTTCTTTGAAAAAAATATGTCCGCTCATCTCTCCCGCCAGCGGCGCGCCGGTCTCCTTGAGCTTGCCCTTGATAAACGAATGTCCGGTCTTCCACATCACCGGTTTTCCACCGAGCTTTTCGATGACCATGGGAAGGCGGCTGGTGCATTTGACGTCAAAGACGATTTCGGCGCCCGGGTTGCGGGATAAAACGTCTCGGGCAAAAAGCATGAGCTGCCGATCCGGATAGATAATGGATCCGTTCCCGTCTACAACGCCTAGGCGGTCGCCGTCACCGTCAAAGGCGAAACCTATATCCGCCCCGTTTTCCTTTACCGACGCGATCAAATCCTTCAGGTTCGCCGGCACGCTCGGATCCGGGTGATGGTTGGGAAAGTTCCCGTCCACCTCGCAGTAGAGCTCCACCACGTCGTGACCGAGCGCGCGGATGAGCTGCGGCGCCACTGCGCCGGCCACGCCGTTGCCGCAGTCGACAACCACTTTGAAAGCATTACCGAGGGCGACGGGCACGTCCTCGCATACCTCTCGTATATACTCGGAAACGATCTCGGTGGATTGCAGTACACCGTTTCCGGAGGCGAAGTCGCCGGCCAGCGCCCGGGTCCGGATTGCCGTGATGCGGTCTCCGAAGAGCGTTTCACCGTTGAGCATGATTTTGAGCCCGTTGTATTCGGGCGGATTGTGACTACCGGTCACCATGACACCGCTGCCGGTCTCCAGATAGTGGGTAGCAAAATAGACCAGCGGCGTCGGCACCTGACCGATGTCGACCACCTCACGCCCGCTGGATCGGAGACCCTCGATCAACGCCTCGGCAAGCTGCGGGCTGGAGTTGCGACCGTCCCGGCCAACGATCACGGTCTTTTGTTCCAGCTCGGCGGCCTCACTGCCGATGGAGCGGCCGATAATCTTGACCACTTCCGGCGTCAGGCTGTTCTCGACCACACCGCGGATGTCGTAGGCGCGAAAGATGGTTTCCGGAAGCGCTGCTGGCGCGTCCGGCGACGCTTCCGCCGGCTCGGCTGGTGCGGGCGACGGCGCCTGCTCCGCGGCGGGTTCCGGCGCCGACGTCTCTGCCTCGGCAACCGGGGGCGCCGGAGCGGGTGATTCCTCCACGACAATGCCATTTTCGGGGCCGCTGGCTGCCTGAGCCGCCGACGCTCGCACCACCACTTTCGGCGCCGGCGTGGCGTCTGCGGCAGGCGCGCCGCTCCCCGAAGCGACCGCCTCGCCGCTCACAACGGCTGTTTTTGGCTTGTCATTGACCTCCTTCACCTTGCCGCGCCGCCGGCGCATAACCAGCATGGCGATAATGGCAAGCAGCACCGCGCCCAGTGCACCACCGATCTGGTTAACGGGAAGTTCGGCCAGCGGGTCCATGCCCCTTGGTACCGGTTTCGACCAGTAGACCCATCGCCAGGCGGTGTCCGGGATGGGAGTGGTCAGCAGCGGACTCGGATTCCGGATTGAAGGGTCGCCCATCCTGACCAGAATCAGCGGTCTGCCCTTAGGCACGGTCTGCTGAAGCTCCGCGTAACCCTCAATCAGCTTGAACTTGGCGCTGGCGGCGTTCAGCGCGTCGAGCTTCAGATAGACGATCAGATGGCCGAGCAGAACGCCCTCGGCGCCTTCGATACGGCGCAAGACCGCGATATGCTCGTCTTCCTTGCCCTTCAGGTGCACCTCCATGGGCGGCGCTTTTTGCTCCGTCTCCGATCGGCGAAGCAGATCCAGCGTCGCATAGCCCAGCGGCGGAGTGGCTTCGTAGTCGATCTTCGAATAACCGGGCTTGAGCACGCGAACGCTGATCACGTTTTCGTCGGCGGCGGAAATTTCCTCCATTTTTTCCGCCACGCCCTCATCGTCGCCGCTGTTCAAATGTGCGGCCAGGGTAATGGGATCGATGGCAGCGTCGAGCGGCGCGGTGATCTTTCGCACGCCGTTCGCGAATCTTTGCGCCAGAACTCTCGCCTCGCCTTCCTGCTGCTTTTGGAACTCCTCGTGCTCCTGTTCCATGCGCCAGTTGTAAGCGAAGTAACCGCCCACGCCTAGGGCGATGAGCAAAAGAAGAATGATCAGGGGAAGCGTGAGGCTCGCCGGTGTCCCGTCGGCCGGGCCCCGCGCTCTTTTATCTGCTCTGGGTGACGCCATGAAAGCTGGTCGGGGGCCAGGTTGCTTGCGCCTTAAGCGCGTCCGGAATGACCAAAGCCACCGTCGCCACGATCGCTTTCCTGAAAGGAAGCAACGGTTTCGAATTCCGCGCGTATAACGGGTACGAAGACCATTTGGGCAATGCGTTCGCCGGGCTGGATAGTAAATGAGTCCTTACCCCGATTCCAGCAAGAGACATAAATCTGTCCTTGATAGTCGGAATCGATCAGGCCAACGAGATTTCCCAGCACGATTCCGTGTTTGTGGCCCAGCCCGGAGCGCGGCAGCAGCACGGCGGCCAGCCCCGAATCCTGCATGTGCAGCGCGATGCCCGTGGGGATCAGGTCGGTTTCTCCTGGACGTAGGGTCAGCGGCGCATCAATACATGCGCGCATATCCACTCCCGCCGAACCCGACGTCGCGTATTCCGGAAGCGGAAAATCCGATCCTATTCTGGAATCAAGAATCTTGAGCTGGATGCTTTTCACGATAACGGTCCGCAACAATTCCGATCAGCCGCCGGGCGAGATGGCGCTTAGGCGAAAGCCCGAGCTCTTCTGTGCCGCCGGTCCAGTACACGCTCAACGCATTGTCGTCGCTGCCGAAGCCGGAGCCGGGAACGCCGACGCGATTCGCCGCAATCATGTCCAGCGACTTTCTCGAAAGCTTGTCCTTAGCGTAGGTCTCAACGTCGTTGGTTTCGGCAGCGAATCCAACTGTGAAGGGCGCATGATCCATGGCGGCGACTTCGGCCAGAATGTCACGCGTCTTCACCAGTGTAATGGTCATGGTGTCCTCGGATTTTTTGAGCTTGCGATCGGCATAGTGCTTGGGCGTGTAGTCCGATACGGCCGCAGCACCGATGAAGATTTGACTGTCGCGGACCCGCTGCATGACCGCGTCGAACATCTCTCCGGCGGAGCTAACGCAGACGCGCTCCACGCCGAAAGGCGTCTCCAGACTCGTAGGGCCGCTCACCAGGATGACCCGCGCCCCCGCTTCGGCGGCCGCATCGGCAACCGCATAGCCCATTTTTCCGGAGCTCAAATTGCTGATGAAACGCACCGGATCCAGGGCTTCGCGGGTGGCCCCCGCGGTCACCATAACACTCAGGCCCCGTAGCTTGTCTGAGTTGTAGCGGGCGGCGATGAGGGCGGTGATGTCGGCGGGCTCAAGCATGCGTCCGGGCCCCACTTCACCACAGGCCTGGGATCCGTCCCCCGGCCCAAGGAAAGTGACGCCGCGCGCCGACAGCAGCGCGACGTTTTCCCGGGTCGCTTTTGCGTCCCACATTTGCCGGTTCATGGCGGGCGCCACCACGATGGGCGCCGAGGTGGCGAGACACATCGTGCTCAGCAGATCATCGGCGATTCCGTGAGCCAGCTTCGCCAGGCAGTCCGCGCTGGCGGGCGCGATGAGCACGGTATCGGCCCAGCGGGCCAGCTCGATGTGCCCCATGGCGGCTTCCGCGCTGGCGTCCAGCAGATGGGTATGCACCGGCTTACCCGACACCGCCTGCAGGGTCAGCGGGGTGATGAACTCGCAGGCCGCCCGGGTCATGGCGACGCGCACTTCAAAGCCCCGCTCCCGAAGACGTCGGACAATGTCCGGGCTCTTGTAGGCGGCAATGCCTCCGCTGATGCCCAGGAGAATGCGTTTGTTACTCGAGTCGGTCATGTTGGCCTAAATTCTATCAACTCTAGTTCGTGGCCGCGGGTTCGGGAATAATGTCGGCACAGCCACCGACACGGAGGTCGGTATGCCCATCAAGGATTGGCCTTCAAGCGAACGGCCGCGGGAAAAGCTGCTTGCCAGGGGACCCCGGGCGCTTTCTGACGCCGAGCTGCTGGCGATATTCATTTGCAGCGGCACCCGCGGGCGAACGGCGCTGGACCTTGCCCGACATGCGCTCAAAGAACTTGGCGGCCTGCGTGCTCTGTTGGACTGCGAGCAAAGCCAGCTTTGCCGGCTGCCGGGCGTCGGCAGCGCCAAATTCGTCGAGCTCAGCGCCAGTCTTGAGCTTGGTCGCCGCTACCTCGAATCCCGGCTTCAGCGCGGGGAACCCCTGGCCAGTCCCGCCGACACCCGTCGATTTCTCGAGTCGCGGCTCAAAGGTTACGCCCGGGAGGTGTTTGCCTGCCTGTTTCTGGATAACCGCCATCGCGTCATCTGCTTCGAGGAGCTGTTTCACGGCACCATTGACGGCGCCAGCGTACATCCCAGGGAGGTGGTGCGGCGGGCGTTGAGCCACAACGCCGCCGCCATCATCGTGACCCATAACCACCCCTCCGGGGTGGCGGAGCCCAGCCGGGCCGACCGCGCTCTGACCCGCAGACTGCAGCAGGCGGCGGCGCTCATCGACATTCGACTGCTGGACCACGTGGTCGTGGGAGACGGGGAAACGGTGTCCTTCGCCGAACGGGGCTGGCTCTAACTCTGCCGCAGCTTTAGCCGCTTTGTCGTTGAAAACCCGGGCCGGCGTTGTTATTCTTCGCCGCCCTATTGGCCGGCCAGATTAAAACGAGAGCGCAGATGTCCAAGGTTTGTCAGATCACCGGCAAACGGCCCGTCGCCGGGAACAACGTGTCCCACGCCAGAAACAGGACGCGGCGCCGGTTTCTTCCCAATCTTCATACCCAGCGGTTCTGGCTGCCCAAGGAAAATCGCTGGGTCAAGCTGCGGGTTTCTTCCCAGGGGTTGAGACTTATTGACAAGAAGGGTATAGACGTAATCGTGGCTGAGCTGCGCGCCAAGGGCGTCAAGGTTTAGGAGACCGGGCAATGCGGGACAAAATCAAGCTCGTTTCCAGCGCCGGCACCGGGCATTTTTACACCACCACGAAGAATAAGCGGACCACCCCGGAAAAGCTGGAAATGAAGAAGTTCGATCCGGTCGTGCGAAAGCACGTCCTGTACAAAGAGGCAAAAATCAAATAAGGCAGGACGCCGCCACTTAAACTTCGAAAGCCGCCGTCCAGGCGGCTTTTTTCTGGGACGCTGCCGGGGGCATCGCC
>JBFIYQ010000116.1:0-7915 GCA_041605275.1 Gammaproteobacteria bacterium | reverse complement strand
GCCTGGGCCATTTATGCCGTGACGGGACTGGTGATCGCCTATTTCAGTTTTCGCCGCGGTCGCCCCACCCTCGTCAGTGCCCCGATCATAGCCGTGTTTGGGAGCAATGGCGTCACCCGCGGGGTCGGGTGGCTGAGCGATCTTCTTGCCATTGTGGCGATCGCCATTGGCCTCGGCGGTTCGGTCGCCATGGGGGTGTTCCAAGTCAAAGAGGGGGTGGACGCTCTTTTCAGTCTAAAGGGCACGGGTATGACTCTGGTCCTGAGCATATTCGTGGTGCTTTGCTTGAGTTACATACTGCCCCTGACGGTGGATCTCAGCCGGGGCATGGCGCTTCTGTCCAACGCCGCGATGGCGACCGCTGGGGCGCTGATGGTCTTTATTCTGCTGGCCGGGCCGACCCACTATCTCATGGGCGGTATCGTGCAAGCGGTGGGGGAATACCTGGGCGGCGTTATCGTGCAGGGATTCCGCACGTTCACCTTCATGGACGAGCGGGTCGGCAACTGGTTCCAGTCCTGGACCCTGACCTATATGGTCTGGTGGCTTGCCTGGGCGCCCTTCGTGGGCGTGTTCATCGCGCGGATTTCCAAAGGCCGCACCATCCGCGAGTTTATTTGTGGTGTGATATTGGTGCCAACCGCTTTTTCAATTCTGTGGTTCGGGGTCTTCGGGGGCGTCGGCATTTACGGCATCCTGAATGCCGACGTGCCGATTCTGGAGGTGGTGCGCGACAACGTGAGCGCAACCACCTTCTTCGTGCTCGACCATTTTCCGTTTCGGTTCCTCACCATTGCCGCGGTCGTGGTGGCCGCCTTCCTTTTCATCGTCACCAGCGTGGTGAGCGCGGCTTTCGTGCTGGGCATGTTTTCCACCGGCGGCGAT
Organism: Gammaproteobacteria bacterium; assembly: GCA_041605275.1. Classification (GTDB taxonomy): domain Bacteria; phylum Pseudomonadota; class Gammaproteobacteria; order HK1; family HK1; genus CAMYJH01. The sequence goes on along the minus strand of JBFIYQ010000116.1, from coordinate 7,030 downwards.
CTGAACCCGAGCACCCGAGTCAAGCTGAGCTGGGGGGTGGTTCTAGGCGCGTTGGGACTGGTGATGATTTTGTCCGGTAGCATCGACGCCATAAAGTCGATCATTGCACTAGGCGCTTTGCCCTTTGTCTTCATCGTTCTGCTGCTGGTCGTCTGCCTGCTGAAAGCGCTCAAGAGCGAACGGGTGCCCGGCCGTGAGTAACTTCCTCGACACCGTCATGAACATCGAGGTGTTCGCGTTCATCGGTCTGCTCGTATGGCTTTTTTTCAAGCCCGACGAGAAAAACGAAAGCGAGCGATCTGAGTCAGAGGACTCCTAGAAGAAGGCCTGGATACACGCCACGCCAATCACGCCGCGGCCGGCTGCGCGGTCTGCGCCTTAAGCCGGTAGAGTACGGCGTACAGCACCGGCACCAGCACCATGGTGAGAACGGTGCCGAAGGTGAGTCCCGCCATCACGGTCACGGCGAGGCCAATCCAGAACACGTCCTGCAGCAGGGGGATTACGCCGAGGACGGTGGTCCCCGCCGCCAGGGCCACCGGGCGAAGCCTCGACAGCGCCGCCTTGATCACGGACTCGTAGTGCGATATTCCCCGCTCGAGGTTCAGGTTCACCTCGTCCAGCAGCACGATGGCGTTCTTGATCATCATTCCCGCCAGGCTCATGGCGCCCAGCAATGCCACGAAGCCGAAGGCGGCGCCGGTTCCGAGCAGACCCGCGGTGATGCCGATGAAGACGAAAGGAATCGTCAAGGCGATGACTATGGGCGGGCGGAGGGCGTTGAACAGGCCCACCACGATGAAGGCCATGACTACTACCGCCGGCACCACACCGGGAATCAGGGACTGCTGGGAGTCTCGGGAAGTCTCGTACTCACCGCCCCACTCCAGGGTGTAGCCCGGCGGCATGTCGATGGCGTCCACCTCATCGACCACCGAGACGCGTAGCGCGGGCAGCGTTATCCCCAGCACCGGGTTCGCCTGCACGGTGATGGTGCGCCGGCGGTCCCGGCGCCAGATCTGGGGGTCCTCCCAGCGAAGCTCCAGCTTGTCCGCAACCTGGGAAAGGGGCACCGCTTCGGTGGCGCCAGCGGGCTGAACCTGCAACACGTCCACGGCCCCGACCCGCGCCCGCTCGGAGGCCGCGTTGCGCAGGATGATGGGGATCAGGTCGTCGCGCTGGCGCAGCGCGCCGATCACGCGACCGTCGAATCCCTGCTTGGTGGCGTTGGCCAGATCGCTTCGGGAAACGCCGGCCCAGCGCCCCCGCTGCTGGCTGTACACCGGCACCAGGGTCTGCACCCGCTGGCGCCAGTCCACCCGCTGCAGCCCCGCCAGCGGCGCCTCGGTCAGGATCCCTTCCACCTTGGCCGCCAGCGCGCGCAGGACACCGGGATCCGCGTCGCTGGGGCCGCTGATGCGCACCTCGAACTTCCAGGTCTCGCTGGGACCGACGCCGAATTTCTGCATCGGCACCTGAACGTCCGGGAAGCGTTCCCGCAACCAGGGCTCCAGCTCCGCAATCAGGCCGTCGATCTCACGGTAGTCCTTGACGTTCACCACCAATTGGCCGTAGGAGGGGTAATTCTGCTCCGGCTGCACCGGCAGGTAGAAGCGCGGCGGGCCAGCACCGATGAAGGCCGCGACGCCCTCCACTCGCTCGTCCGCCAGCAGCTTCTTCTCCATCACCGCAAGGTCCGCCGAGGTCTGCTCGATGCGAGCTCCCTCCGGCGCCCAGTAGTCGATCATGAACTTGGTCATGGATGAGTCGGGGAAGAACAGCTTGCTGACGTTGCCAAAGCCCACGACCGACAGCCCCAGCAGTCCCACCACCACCAGGATGGTGAACACCCGCGCGCGAATGGCCGTCTCCAGAAAACCGCGGAAGGCACGGAAGAAGCCGCCGCCGTAGGGATCCGCGCCGGCGTCCTTGGGTGTCGGCAGCATGTCCAGGCACTGAAGCGGGGTGAGCGTCACCGAGATGAGCCAGCTCACCAGCAGCGAGATAGCCACCACGCTGAACAGGGTGGCGCAGTACTCGCCCGCATTCTCGTTGGACGCGGCGATGGGGTAGAAGGCCATCACCGCCACCACGGTGGCACCCAGCAGCGGGATGGACGGCTGGCTGGCGGCTTCCACCGCCGCCTTTACCCGCTCCATGCCCTGCTGCACCCGCACCACGAAGCCGTCCGCCACCACGATGGCGTTGTCTACCATCATGCCCAGTGCGATTATCAGAGCGCCCAAGGACATGCGCTGCAGGTCGATGCCGAAGATGGCCATCAGCAGAAAGCTGCCGAGTATGGTGCCTATCAGGGCTATGCCGATAATCAGCGACAGCCGCACGCCCATGCCGACGGTGAGCACCACCAGCACGATAGCCACCGCCTGACCGAAGCTCACCAGGAAGCTACTTACCGCCTCCTCTACCACCGCCGACTGCCAGTGCACTCGGCGCAGCTCGATTCCGATGGGCAGGTTTGCTTCCAGCTGGCGAAGTCGCGCGTCGATGGCGCGCCCCATATCCACCACGTTGGTTCCGGGAATGTTACTGATGGCGAGCCCGATGGCGGGCGCGCCGTCGAAGCGCATCAGCGTGCGGGGTGGCGTCAGGTAACCCTGGCGGACGGTACCGATGTCGCGGATCTGGATCAGCTCCGAGGAGCGCGCCGCGCCGGTGGTGCCGGCCTGCGCCTGCACGTCGTCTGATCCGGTGGCGCGAATCGGGAGGTCGGCAATGTCGGCGGCGGTAGCGAAAGCGCCGCTGGGCGCGATGCGAAGGCGTCGATTCTGGACTTCCAGATGTCCCCCGTCCACGACGAAGTTCTGTTGCCGAAGCGTGGCCTGCAGGGTGCCGGCACTGATCCCAAGCTGGGTAAGCTGGGTCTGGGACGCGTCCAGGTAGATGACTTTGGTCTGCGCTCCCCAGAGATCCACCCGGGCGACGCCGTCGACCAGGCTCAGCTCGCGTTTGAGATCCTTGGCATATCGCTCCAGATCCCCGTAGCTGAAACCGTCGCCCACCACCGCAAGGACATGCCCGAACACGTCGCCGAAGTCGTCACGCACGACGGGGCGACCCACACCCGGCGGCAGATCGGCCTCCACGTCCCGGACCTTGCGCCGCATCTCGTCGAAGATCTGCGGGATATCGGCGGACACATACGACGGCTTGAAGTTGACGAAGATGAGCGACTGCCCCGCTCGGGAGTATGATTCCAGGTAGTCGATCTGCTGCATCTTCTGCAGCTCGAGCTCCAGGCGGTCGGTGACCTCCTGCTCCACCTCCAGCGGACTCGCCCCGGGGTATTGGGTGACCACCACCGCGGTCTTCACGGTGAAGTCCGGATCCTCGAGCTGCCCCAGGGTAAAGAAACTGGCGATGCCGGCGGCGAACACCAGAAACGCTCCGAAATAGGTTACTGTGCGCTTCCGGATGGCGAAGGCGGCGAGGCTCATGGCGCTACTCCGGGTCTTGCTCGAGCAGGCGCACCGGCTGCCCCTCGCGCAGGTAGTGCACGCCAGCGGTGGCGATCCACTCGCCCGCCGAGAGCCCCTCGCTCACCAAAACGCCTCGCTCGGTGAGTTCGCCCGCGGTCACCGCCCGGCGGCTGACGGTCTTCGCGCTTTCATCGATGATCCATACGAATGACTTCCCGCCCGCCTCGTCCGTGAACACTGCCGTCACCGGCACCTCTACGCCGCTGATCTGCGAGCCCGCAGGCGGCTCCCCGAAGGCGTTGCCCACCATCCCGGGGAGGATGGTCTTGCCCTCGGGCTGTTCCATCACCAGGGTCACCGGATAGGTTCGGGTGGCCGCGGAGGCCTCGGTGCCGATTTCCTTCATCTCCGCATCCACCGGCGCGCCCGGAAAGGCATCGAACTCGACTTTGATGTTCTTCGCCCGGGGCGCGAGAGCGATCAGATTTTCCGGAATGTTGATCACGAACTCGATGCGAGAATTATCGACGATGCGCACGATGGGCTGTTTCTCGCGCACGTCCTCGAAATTCTCGACATACGTGTCCACCACGACACCCGCGAAGGGCGCTGTCAGCGTCGTGTACTGGAGCTGATCCTTGGCGGCCGCAACCGAGGCCCTGATTGCGCTCACGTTGGCCGCCCCCGCGTCCCGGTTCTGGATCGCCGCGTCGTAATCTATCTGGGCGACGAAGTCCGGGTTTTTGGCGCGCACGCCGTCCAGGCGCTTAACGTCCGCGACGGCCTTCTTGGCCGTGGCCTGGGCCTGCTGCAGCTGGGCCTGCACGTTCTTCAGCTGAACGTTGAAGTCCCGGGGATCGATGCGCGCCACCACGTCGCCCTTCTTCACCGTGTCCCCGACCTTCACCGGCAGCGCGATCAGCGGGCCTGAGACACGGAAAGAGAGCTCCACTTCCTGCGCTGCCCGAGCGCGCCCGGGAAACTTCCTCCCCTTTAACGCCGAGCTGTCGGCCACCTGCATGGCGCGCACGGGACGCACTATCTCTTTAGTTGGTGGAGGCTCCTCGGCGCAGCCGCTGAGCCCAACCGTCGAGGCCAAAATCAGCATCGCCCGAACTAGGCTGGGCCGTGACGGCCCGACGATGTCGTCCGGCGGGCGGTTAATCGATTTCAGCATCAGCTCCCTCCCGAATAAACAAATTGGCCACGGCGCGGGTGCTGGCCGCGCTCATCAACCCCCACTTGTTAGTCAAAGGTATGCTGTTGCCCGGTATCCTCAAAATCCGGGTCGCGGGCATCGCGCACACCCATGAAACGGGTGTGAATCAGCCGTGAATGAGCGGAGTGTCCCTAGAACACTGTCGGGAAGTGGGTCTGTGATCACTCCCTACAAGGCGCATGATAAAGACGGAGTTGCTGCTCGCCAAGCCCTTGCGACCTGTGGTGTGGAGGTAGCGCACAGAGGGTGGCCACCACCACCCTTGTAGCCGCATACGACCCCCTATCGTCCAGACTTCATTTAACGACCTCTACGTGGACGACGCCGAGCATGGGTGCGCCGGCCTGGAGGCCCACCGGGTCATGACGCTTGACCCTCATTACCACGCAGTTGGCGTTGGTATAGTAACTAGATCCGGCGCCAACGTCGGCGGCCGTAACGGCACCCGACATACCGCTATAAGCCCCGGCGAAGTCTGCAGGTTTCTCCAAGTTGTAGACTGTGCCGCTGAACTCGCTTGCGGCGGCGCCCACTTCCATCGCCTTACCTCCCTTGGCCTTGAATTTGAATGTGGTGCCGTTGTTCATGCGGACCACCCCGTCAGCCCAGCGCGCCCCGATGATGAAGCCCACCGATTGACCCGCGCCAGTGAGCGTGCCCGCCTCTACCAGCTCTCGCATATCGCAGGTCGTTTCGTGAGAGCCCGCGTTTGCGTCATAAACCGCGGTGCTAGCGAGAAGCACCGTCGTTAGGGAGAGGATATTCCTGTTTGCCTTCATCATTAAATTTCCTTTTTGATTACTCAAATAGGTTTCGTCACGGCCGACATTGCGAAAGCCAATTCGCTGCTTAACGGGCCGTGAAGGCTCACCCCTGGCTACTAGCTGCCAGTGTATGCCGACACACTAAGCTAACGACGCGCAACGGTGCCATTGCCCTTAGGTCCCATAGTGGAAATCGGAGAAATTGAGGTACAAGGTTGCCCTACCTTTCAGAAAAAAAAGCCCGGTGTCTTGGCCAATTCGCGACAGTCTCGGCGGCGCCGCTGGCGATCAAACACGCCGGTGCATGCTACGAAAGCGTATTTCGTCCTCCTCGGCTTAAGTCGGTTCGACTACCGTTAATGAAAATCGCCGAGGCGGCGGCACAGACAATGACACGACCGATTCCCACCGCGGCGGGAGAATTCTTACGGCTGAATGTAAAAGGAGAGCGAGATGCGTAAAAAGCCATACACGACGATCGAACTCATGGGCGTCGCGGTGACTGTCGCCAGCCTGTGTATTCCGATCGTAAGCCCGGCACAAGGCGTGTACGCCTATCCCCAGGCGGGGCAAAGCCAGCAGCAGCAACAGAAGGATACGTCGGAGTGCCACCTCTGGGCCGTGAACCAAACCGGATTCGATCCCTACCGGGCGTCAGCCCCCGCGGCGCCGTCTTACTCGCCCCCGCCGCCCGCCAGCGGCGTGCGAAGCGGCGTATTCGGTCGCGGCAGCTATGGCCAGGGAGGCGGCATAGCTGATGCAGGCAAGGGCGCTGCCGGCGGCGCGCTCATCGGCGCCATCGCCGGCGACGCGGGAAAAGGTGCCGCCATCGGCGCGGCCTCGGGGCTCTTCATCGGCGGCGTGAGGCGCTCGAATGCGGAGGCGGAGCGCCAGGCGTGGGAGCAACAGCAGGCTCAGCAGCAGTATCAGCAGCAGCAGGCCGCTGCCGCCCAGCGTGCCCAGCAGCAGCAGGCGTACGAGCGCGCTTTTGCGACCTGCATGCGGGGCAGGAAGTATCAGGTCGGCTGACCGCGAGCCGTTTCGCAGACTGCGATTAAAGAATGAATATGGAGTACAGCATCATGCGCAGGACAATTTTCATCCTGACCCTCGCGCTTAGCGCCTCGGGCCTCAGCGTGACGGCAGCGGGCGAGACGGTCACTTACACCGGACATGGTACCTACACCACCACCCGTTCCCTTTTGCCCCTGTCCAATGGAGGTGCGGTGTTGCATACCGTGACCGACACCGTGGCCGCCGTCCAGCCGAGCGAATCGGGGTTCATGTACGGCGACTGCGCCGGCCTCGGTTATCTCAGTCCCGACGATGAGTTTACGATCAAAACCATCTGCGACTTTAACCTCACGTCCGCGGATGGCTTCGTCGTCAGCTTCCAAGGGGATCCCGAGGCAGGTGTGTCGGTCAGGGTGATGGGGGGACGGGGCAAGTTCGAGAAGGCCAGCGGCAGCGGTAAGGCCCGTCAGACATTTCTCGAGGGCGATCGCGGCTCCTACGAATTCGAGTTTAGGATCAAGACGCCATGACGCAACGCGCGTCGCCGGATGCATTGGCCGCTCGCACACGGCCCGCGTCGGGAGCGGAAGGGT